>JAJAZF010000607.1 GCA_026785875.1 Chamaesiphon sp.
GTTGGTCGCCATGTTGGGAGTCTTAAAAGCTGGCAAAAGTTGGGTGCCGATCGATCCTACATATCCACTTGCTAGAATCAGTCATCTGCTCGAAACTTTTCAATCGGCTGTAGTTGTCACCAATCGTCGCAACAGCATCCTTGCACGATCGGTATTAGCCAATTGCTGTCAAATAATCGACCTCGATGAAATCGATCTGTCTCTATCTACGAAGAATCTCAATCTTGACATCTCACCAGATGCGATCTGCTGTATCATACCTACTTCTGGTTCCACTGGCGAACCCAAAGGGGTCATTCATAACCATCGCAATCTACTCCATGCTTGTCTGCGCTGGACGAATGCTCGTGGCATTTCCCTAGAGGATCGATCCCTCCTCCTCAGTTCATATTGCCATATCGGTGGCATTAACAATATTTTTAGTACGCTACTCAATGGTGCGGCTGTCTATCCCTTTAATATCAAAGAGATGGGTTTGACAAATTTAGCCGACTGGATGATGGCAGAAAAAATCACGATTTATCATTCGGTATCGACAGTTTTTCGGCGTTTTATCGACTCTTTAACTGCTAACCAGAAGTTACCCAATCTGCGATTGGTTAATATTGGAGGCGAGTCGGTATTTAGCAAGGATTTCGAGCTTTGTAAAAAACATTTTCACACAAATTGTATCTTACTCAATAGCTTTGGCTGTACCGAACTTTCTAGTTACCGACATTATGCACTCGATACTTCGACCCAGATTACCAGCAATATTCTCCCGCTCGGCTATGCGGCTGAGGACACAGAAGTTTTATTGCTAAACGATCGGGGCGAGGAAGTAGGATACGATACGATCGGTGAAATTGTAGTTAAAAGCCCATATTTGGCACTAGGTTACTGGCAAAGACCAGATTTAGAGCACCGATCCTTTATCACCAATCCGACAAATGGAACCGAACGACTCTACCGAACGGGTGACTTGGGGAAAATGTCATCTGATGGTTGTCTAATGCATTTGGGGCGAAAAGATTTTCAGATCCAAATTAGAGGCTATCGAGTAGAACTAAGTGAATGTGAAGCGGCATTAAACGAACATCCAGCAATTAAAGAAGTTGCAGTTATCGCTCGATATAGTTATGAAGAAATAGCTAAATCCGATCGAGAACTAGAACAAAGCTCGATTGCTTATATCGTGCTCGATCCAGGAAAAACGATTTCTCGTAATACCCTATCTGTATTCTTACGGCAAAAGTTACCAAGTTATCTGATTCCTGCTAATTTTGTGTTTCTGGACGTGCTGCCAATTAATGCTAATGGTAAAATCGATCGCCTCGCACTGCCTCAATTGACAAACTCTGACTTGCAGATGTCAACCACCCATGTGGCACCGAGAAATCCCTTAGAACAGCAACTAGCAGAGATTTGGGCAAAAGTTCTGAAACTAGAACGAGTGGGTATCGATGACAACTTCTTCGCTTTGGGGGGTCATTCACTATTAGCCGTCATCCTATTTGCCGAAATCAGCAAAACGTTGGGACATTCTCTGTGTTTAACTCTTCTGTTTCAGGTACAGACGATTGCTGAAATGGCTGCTATTATCGAAAGCAGCGCATCGTCTGACGACGATCGATCCGATCCTCATCGAGGATGGAAATCGCTAGTGCAGATTAAGCAAGGACATTCTACCCAACCACCTCTGTTCATGATTCATGATATGTCAGGTAGTGTGATGTACTATCGGCAATTAGCAAATCATTTGTCATCGGATCGATCCTGCTATGTCATCCAACCACAAGGATTAGATGGTAAGGAGGCCCCGATCTCGTCTGTATCAGAAATGGCTGCTAACTACATTCGAGAAATCCAAAAAGTCCAGTCAACAGGCCCATACTACCTCGTTGGTTATTCCTTTGGCGGCATCATCGCATTTGAAATTGCTCGACAACTTCATACCCAAAAACAAGAAATTGGACTATTGGCGATCTTAGATAGTCAATCACCACTGTGGAGTGAAATGCCTCCAGTTTCTCCCGCGCTCAAACCTCAAACCGAACCAACCAGAAATATTTCGCGCTTGTCCAAATTCCTCGGTTTCAATCTCAGCCAGAAAATGGACTATATCCGCTATGGGTTCAAAAGATGTCAAACATTTGGTAAGCTCAGAATCCCCTATCGGCTGTATCTACGTTACATCAAACGCTCCTATTCGGAATTAGGCCGTCTAGATGTATATTGGACAAACACTCAAGCCTATCTCAACTACATCGTCGAACACCGAGGCGGCGCGCAAGCTTCGACTTATCCTGGTAAAGCAATTCTGTTCTGTTCTAGCGAAAAGATCTCAGCGTTATCGGTTGCTCCACAACTTAATTGGGATCGAGTGATAACTGGGACGATCGAAGTATATTTGTTGCCAGAAACAAATCATGGCACGATCGTTCAAGAACCGTATGTTCGATCGCTAGCTGAAAAATTGACGCTGTATTTGGGGTGAATGCAGAAAACGGATAAATCCGTACGTGTAGCGACCCACAATACTAAATACTTGAGACCACAATAGTCACAATTTTGAGACCACATTAAATGCAACTATAAATCGGCAAGGGCTAGTAAAGAAAACAGGCGTTGCTGATTCTGGGTATAATTTATCAATTATGCGATCGTTAAAACCTTGGGTAGGGGCAATTCATGAATTGCCCCTACCCAAGGTTTCATACCTCAATTCAGCAACGCCAGAAAATGCCCGTTTTCGTTACTGCTTTGACAACGATCGGTCGCTAAACCTTTTTGATGAGCGACATATCGATTACTACTCCCATTTTCCCCGCTAATTTTCCAATTGGGACATCTGATAAACTATTTAATTTTCCGAAAATTGCTTCTAATGTTGAACCATTTCCCTTGCCCGAATTTGCTCGAATTTACCACTGGCAAGTCGCTTCTGGCTAGTGGCTTTAGTCATGGTCAAACTTCCCAAACTTCTACCTCTTGAAAAAATTCTGAGACTACCAATGCTGGCAGGAGCATCTCTCTAAGCATTGCCACCTTACCACACACGTAGTATAGCCTCTATTACACTTTTTTATTAAAATTTAGCCACATTAGATCGTAATCGGATTGAATTTGCGTGACAGACTGCAAGTTGGACTATGGGTTGCTCAAAGTCGCACAGATTTATATACTGAAATCTAGAGATCGCTAGTCAAAATCAATACTTATAACTGGAAGTAGGACAACATCAATGCCAACTAACTTTCGACTAATTACCATTCCAGTTAGCCATTATAGTGAGAAAGCACGGTGGGCACTAGATTACTTAAAAGTTCCATTTCAAGAATTGGCACATATGCCACCATTCCATCGTGGGGCTACTAAAAAATATGGCGGTACTAGCGTTCCTGTCTTGGTTACAGCTACGGGTGTTGCGACTGATTCTACCGATATATTGCGCTACTTGGATAGACTATATCCTGAGAAATTATATCCTGCCGAGCCAGAATTACAGTTGCTGAGTATGGAGCTAGAAAACTTATTCAATCGTACATTGGGCGTACATACCCGTCGCTGGGGATATTCTTATATACTCACGCCCAAACTACTATATCCGCGTTGGACTTTGGGTGTACCATTTTGGGAAAAGTTATTGTTTCCAGTTATTTTTCCCAAGGTAGGATCGATCGTGCGTCAGAGCTTTGATATTACTGAGACATCAGCAGCCGAATCTTATCAAGAAATCACAGGTGTATTCGATCGAGTCAGTCACACTCTATCAGATGGGCGTAAATATTTATTAGGCGAGCGATTTTCGGCGATCGATATCACTTTTGCCGCATTAGCCGCACCGATTTTACAACCGCCTGAACATCATATCCCGCCCCCTTCACTAGAGTTGATGCCCGATCGAATGCAAGTCGATATCCGCAACTGTCGAGCTACGCCAGCGGGTGAATTTGGATTGCGCCTGTATCGAGACAACAGATATTACTAGTTGTGATTTAGTTCACAGAAGCTGAGAAATTTCCTAGTTAAATTGTGAAGACACCCCGATTTTCTCTTTGTAACTATGCGTCAATTTTTAAGCTATGGACTAATTGCTGCTTGCGCTATTTTCACTACAGCACTTAGAGTCTGTGCAGAACCACCGCCAGCAGAATCTGTAATCGTTTTTACTGGCGGCACCATTTCTAATGATTGTAGCGATCGATCTGTGCAACCAACAAAGTAAGTTAAATAGTTGACAGCGAATCGAGACAGCGAGGTTTTTAGGATGGGATCTAAATCTCATCCACCAGCTCCCCAACTTGAAGAAATCGGGGAGCTGGTGGGATCGATCGACTAAAATTGACGCAGGAAGCGCAAGTCACTGCCATATAGCTTCCGAATGTCATCAATCTGATGTAGCACCATTGCTAGGCGTTCTACCCCAAAGCCAGCAGCAAATCCGCTGTATACTTCTGGATCGTGACCGACTTTAGTAAGTACATTTGGATCTACCATTCCACAACCCATAATTTCTAACCATCTACCTTGCCATTGCACATCGACTTCGGCGGAAGGTTCGGTGAAGGGGAAATAACTAGCGCGGAACCGAATTGGTAACTCCATCCCAAACGCTTGAGTCAAGAATTCTTTGATGGTACCTTTAAGATCGGTAAATGTTAGATCGGGTGCGATCGCGAGGATTTCAATTTGATGGAATACGGCTGAGTGTGTCGCATCGACAGTATCTCGACGATAACAGCGTCCAGGGGAAATAATCCGCATCGGCGGTTCGTTCTCCTCCATATAGTGGATTTGTACCGAAGAAGTGTGGGTGCGGAGGAGATTTCCATCGGGTAGATAGAAGGTATCCTGCATGTCCCGTGCGGGATGATCTGGTGGGGTATTGAGAGCCTCGAAGTTGTAGTAATCCGTCTCCATTTCTGGCCCCGTGGCGACGGTATAGCCCATACCGACAAAAATATCAATCATCCGATCGATCGTCGCATTGATCGGATGTATTCGTCCCTGCGAACGATATCCACCTGGCATTGTCACATCGAGTGTTTCTGCGGCTAATTGTGCCTGAATTTGAGCAGCTTGGAGATCGGCTTTCGATCGATCGAGTTGTGCCTGAATCGCATCTTTGACTACATTCGCCGCCGCCCCAATCGCGGGACGTTCCTCAGCAGGTAGTTTTCCCATCCCGCCCAGGATTTTGGACACTTCACCTTTTTTGCCGAGATAATCGACTCGTAGTTGCTCCAAGGCTTCTAATGTCTGAGTTTGAGAGATCGCCTCTAGTGCTGTCGCTTGGAGTGTCGCTAGTTGTTGTTCGAGATCGCTCATTAGTATCGCCGTGCCAGATTTTTACAATTAACAGTTATTTGGCACCACTCCTTTCCCGTGAGCCTCTCCTACGGAGAATCGACAACTGTTCACCAATCTAGATTTTAACCGATCGCGTGGCTTCTCCCGATCGAGCATTGATGACATTATCCCTTCTCAGTATCAAATTAGAGATTTAGGGTAGTTGGTGGATGGTGAGTGGTGGATGGTGGATGGTGGATGGTTTATTTCTTGGGTGGTACGGGAGGATGACGAAAATGCAGTACAAATTCTAAATCCAAATCGCCAATTTTAGCTAATCGGTACTAGATGGCAAATTGTCTGGATCGATGCCTTGCGATCGCAAATAAGCTACCAATTGATCGGCACGTTGACGTTCTCGATCGGCACGTTGACGCTCCTGCTCGATCTGCTCTACAGCCCACGGGAGCATCGTTCCTGACTCATCCCACCATCGCAACCAATAACCCGAACGCCCCTCTTTACTACCGCGCCATGTACCTAGAAATAAGTTCATTTCGGCGATCCATTGTCGTCCATCGGCATCGGGTAGCACCAATTCATAACGACCATTTTGGAGTTGATAAAACTCTAATAACCCACCTTCAGGTTCAAAAATAGCGTAAATCGGTACTCGGAGGATTTGCTCATAAAAAAACCATTTACCAGGGGGAAAGGTGCGCTTAACGGAGTATTCGCTGCCATCCACATCGGAGATAAATTCCATCACGAGCGTGGGTAGATCGCCTTCAGCGTAGGGTGTATAGCTTCTGCGAGTATATTCGCTTGGGTTGGCTGCGGTTACATATAACCAATCGGGAGCCTTCACGACAATTTTTTCGTCGATGGTTGCACATAGTCCAAAGTTGGAGAGGATCAGCATCTGCGGCTGAATAAATCCACTCAATTCCAAGCTCTCGCGCAATGCTCCGGCGAGCAGCGGTTGTCCATCATTGTCCACCGGATCGTCCTCCAATTGAAAGTCCTTGGGCAACGGTTCCCAAGTCACGACTAATTCATGGTTGATTCTAGCTGTGCTAAGTTGAGCAATCATGGCTGTTGCTTTGTTTTTCTAAGTTTGATTTTATCATTTTCGATATCGTAGGCATTCTTATCGAGCTTCACACCACACCCGATCGAGAATTTACTAATTTCGCCGCAAGTTTAATTGCTTCTAGCATACTTCTCGCGTCAGCAATCCCCAATCCGGCAATATCAAACGCCGTACCATGATCGGGGGAAGTCCGCACAAATGGTAAACCAATTGTCGTATTGATCGCTCGATCGAATGCCATCAATTTGACTGGAATCAAACCCTGATCGTGATAGAGAGCCAAATAAGCATCTGCGGCTTGTGGATCGGGATGAGTCCCAAACCATGCTTGCCCTGGCTTCACCCACATCGTATCTGGCGGTAATAGTCCGAGCAATTTGTACTGTGGATAAATACTCCGCTCAGTCTCCAACCAACTAGCTAACCAATCTACTTCCTCACGCCCTAATTGTCCCCCTTCACCGCTGTGGGGATTTAATCCAGCGATCGCGATCGTTCCCGATTGGAGTCCAAAATCTACCTGCAAACTCTCAACCAATAACCCCAGCTTGAGGCTGAGTAATGCTGGAGTCAGAGCTTGGGAAACTTGATTTAACGGCAGATGTGTCGTCGCCAGCAGCGTCCGTAATGTCCAACCAGTGTAGGGAGAAACACCCACAAATAGCATCCCAAAGCGGTCTAGATTCGCCTTGAACGCGAGTAATTCCGTTTGACCTGGGAAATGATGTCCCGCAGCTAACCAAGCCGATTTAGCGATGGGTGCAGTGACGATCGCTTCAAACTCACCCGCAAGTGTTCGATCGATCGCCAGATCCAGATATTCAAAACTCGCCGCACCGCTAGCAGCATTACCCTGTCCGACTTGTACGCCATCACGAATTGCTTGGGCAAGTGGCACATCGATAATATTTAAGTCAGCCGGATTTGCTAACTCAATTGAGGCGGGGATTTGCTGGCGTAAATGCTCATAACGATCGATTAATAATTCTAAATTAGCGACTAGGGTGATATCGTAATCTGCTAAAGCTCGATCGCCCAGAGCTTTGAGCACAACTTCTGTCCCGATCCCTGCCGGATCGCCTAATGCGATAACTAGTCTAGGTTTGCTCATGATTTAACA
>JAJAZF010000608.1 GCA_026785875.1 Chamaesiphon sp.
GACAGAAAATCATCAAGAATTTTTTATGCTCCAAGTTCATAGCTAGATCTAGAGCTAGCTATGAAAATTAACTCCTAAGTTAGCAATATATCGATATTTAATCATCTTACCGAAAAGAATTGGTTTAAAGCCTCTCCCTTAAAGGCGAGAAATTAAAATCAGACTATTCATTAATCCAATCCTCTTCCTTTTAGGTAGAGGAGGTAGGCGATACGGGAGGAAACCTCCCGTATTTCAGCCTATCGTGTCAACGTCAACTGTCAACTGAATGAAATCGAGCCTGTATAGTGGGTACTGCTCACCCGATTATCAATTCATCTCCACTACTCGCCGCTCCCATCTCCCCCTCCCCCTCCATGAAATTTGTCTGCACTCAGCACGATCTAAATATCAACTTAGCCCTAGTCAGTCGCGCTGTTTCCACTCGTCCTACCCATCCAGTACTGGCTAATATCAAAATCGAAGCCACCGCAGATCCGGATCGAATTCGGCTGACTGGATTCGATCTGAGCTTGGGGATTCAAACTAGCTTTGCCGCCCAGGTAGGGGAGGAAGGTACATTGACACTACCTGCTAAATTGCTCAATGATATCGTCGCCAAATTACCCAGTGGGGAGATTAGCCTCGATGATGAAGCTGGAGAAAATCTCGTCACCATTACATCAGCCTCAGGTCGTTATCAGGTCAGGGGGATGAGTGCTGAGGAATTTCCCGAACTACCATCGATCGAACAAGGCGAAACCAATCAACTCTCGGCGGCGGCATTTATTGATGGTTTAAAGGGGTCTCTGATCGCCTGTAGCCAGGATGAAAGCAAGCAAGTGCTAACTGGAGTCTATCTCAAAGTTGAGCCAGAGCGGCTGGAATTTGCCGCCACTGACGGGCATCGGTTGGGCATCGTTGAAGTCTACCCAACCGAGTCCCAAACAACTCAGATCGCCGCCGAGTCAGCTCAAAAGGGATCTTTTGAAGTCACTGTACCTGCGAAGGCTTTGAGAGAGCTGGAGAAGATGCTCGGTGCGATCCCAGAAGGCGACAGATTAGGATTGCAATTGGAGCAGGGACAGGTAGTATTTGGTTGGGGCGATCGCAAGTTAACGACTCGGACATTAGAAGGGAAATACCCTGATTATCGGCTACTGATTCCCAGACAGTTTCAAAGACAGATTACGGTCGATCGCAAGCAACTACTCACAGCTCTAGAACGAATTGCTGTCCTCTCAGACCAAAGCAATCTAGTTAAATTTAGTATCGATAGTGCTAAACAGTCACTCGAACTTTCGGTAGAAAGCCAAGATCGTGGGAGCGGTAGAGAATCCCTGACAGCACAGATTTCTGGCTCAGACTTGGATATTGCTTTTAATATTAAATACTTAATGGATGGCTTGAAAACTCTTCCTACCCAAGAAATCACCCTCAGTCTCAATGGACCACTCGAACCTGCGATCCTCACCCCTCTAGGCGGTATCAACATGACTTATCTCGTCATGCCAGTTCAGCTCAGAAACTAGCACTTTGTCACTAGGAAGGGAGTAGCGATCGACACTATGCCATTGGCAAGGCTAACGCCAACAGTGCAAGCTGTCAACTCTCAACTACTCACCTAGCTTAATTTGAATCTTTGGTCCTGATGTTGCCAGGCGGATCGTCATGCCATCTGTTACTTTGAGGTTGCTAATAGCTGCGCCATCTACATAAGTTCCATTAGAACTAATATTCAAAATCTGCCAACCACTAATAGTATCATCCCACTTTAATTCGGCATGATGTCGAGAGACGACCGCACTAAATAAAATTACTTGGTTATCTGTTGCCCGTCCAATCTTGATGACATCTTCAGAACTAAATGTCCAACTCTGTACAGGAATTGAATTAAGCAGACTTAATACGATCGTAGATAACATTTAGTAGTAGCTGTTAAAAATTGAACCGAGCCACTCAAGCGAACTTTGCAATTGAGTTCAGTTGAGGATACTTAATTCGATCGTGAATAGTACCCGATCGTCATCATCTCAATACCAATCTGGAGGATAAAATATTTTTGGGACATAAGTTTAAAAAACAAACATACCGATCGATTTATACTCGATTTTATTCCTCCAAGCGAGTGCTAGACAGGTGATTGAAAGATCAAAGTTACTAAGTCTCCTTTGCCTAAGCCGATCCGATCTCCAGTCCGTAATAAATGACGATTGCCTTTTGCCAAGACATTGTGATTGATATAAGTACCATTGGCACTGCCGACATCCTCAATGTAATAGTTTTCGCCTTCTAACCGAATATTTGCATGAATTCGCGATACTACCTCTGCACAGGGAAAACTCGATACATCGAGATCGGGAGCGATTGTTTCGTTAGGTTTACCGATGTGAACCACTTGTAGCGGCGGAATTTCGATAATTGTGTTTGTTTGCAGATGTAGTAATTGACGCGCTGAGGGTTGCAATTGTGTGCTCACAGGCGCAGTGACGGTTGCTGCTGCTGGCTCGACAGGTAGCGATCCTGCTGGCACCATTACCTCACTGACGAGCGGTAGATTTAGCTCGGAATTGACGACCTTGGGGGGCATTTCGCCCGCTGTTTGCGCTTCAACCCGATTGGGTGGCGGTGACAAAATATCGGCTGATGGACTTGTCAAAACTGTTGGTGGTAAGGCAACATTAGCCATTTCAGGGGGCACGATCGTCTCAGTAGCAGGCGGCGGTAGTAAAATCGGCGATTTAGACTCCGCAGGTTTGAGGTTATGACCGCACTGTCCGCAAAATGTAGCGTCGAGTTGAATCGAGGCTCCACAATTTGGGCAAGCTTTAGTAGCTGGCAATGCTGTATAACAAGCTTCGCAGTTAGTTGCTCCTTCAGGATTCTCGTGCGTACAGTTTGGACAGACGATCATAAAAAGTTAAATTGTAAGTTTTCAAGACTTAGCGCATTCCAATTCTACCAGAATTAGGTGTAGGGTTAGATATTTTGTGCTCTGGAGCGTCGCCACCAAACTATTTGTCGATCGCTAACTTGGCTCCAGCGTCAGCATCTAGCAGCCACAATAACTCGCCCTGAGGTTTTACCCCACGTGCTGGATAAGCGGCGGCATCGCCTGTGGGTGCAAAAATTTCGGCGAGTGCAGGTTGTTTACTCATGCCTGAAATCAGGAAGATAACACTATGAGCTGTGTTAATCAGAGGGAAGGTAAAAGTTAGCCTCGGTTGCCCGTCCTTGTCACCTGTAGTTATCAGTCGATCGACTACTGATAAAGCCGCCGTATGCGGGAATAAAGAGGCTGTATGCCCATCATCTCCCATTCCTAGCAGGATGATATCAAAAATCGGAATTGAGCCAGCTTCTAGCCCAAAATCAGCCACGATCTGTCGCTCGTAATCCTCAGCCGCCAGTTGTGGCTGGGCGAAATCTGTTGGCATGGGATGAATATTTGCTGCCGGAATTGGCACCAGATCGAGCCAGACTCTTTTGGTCATGCCATAGTTACTATCGGGATGGGTAGCTGGGACATAGCGTTCGTCACCCCAGAAGATCTGGATTTGCTGCCACGGTAGGTCAGCATGGGCAAGAGCCGCATACAATGGTTGCGGAGTTGAACCACCTGAGAGGGCGATCGTACAAGTCTGACGCTCGTTGACTGCCGTCAAAATCCGTTCTACTACTAGAGCCAGAGCAGCCTCTACTAATGCCTGTCGATCGGGGTAAAGGAGAACTTCTTGAGTCATAAAAATCGCGATCGCCACTAAACTGAATAATTAGATTTTAGGCGACACTTGGGATCGATCGACCTTTATTTAAGGTTTAAATTTCCGAGCCTGACAACCATATTTATCCCCAGGCTCCCACACCTGTCATCTAATTTAATGGGAACTCACCCAAAACAAGATACTCTAGGTTGTTAGCTCCTCCACTACGCATCTATCCATCACTCACTGGTCGGGGTGAATATTAACATCTCAATAATTTAGACTATGCAACCTACTGTTAGTAGTTTTCTGACCCCCCTCGCGCTCAAAACCGCAGGCGCAGTACTGATTCTATCTTCCCTCATCGATCTAGTTTTCATGCTCTGTTTTCCGCCTGAAAATTTGGTGCTAGAAGGCAGTCGCTGGTGGCTTTATGCCACTAGTCAACTAGTCGATCGCGGGCTGCTACCATTGGTTGGTATTGCTTTTGTTGTCACTGGCGATTGGATTAAAATTGTCTCGACAGAAGATGGGGGAGATCGGGGGAATACATCGAGGATTGGGACTTATACCCTGGCTAGCCTCTTAGGACTAATCTTTATCTTGATTATTCCATTTCAATTAATGACAACCAACGATTTTAAATCCCAAGACCTCAAAAAGATCGGTGATGAGGTGACTCAGCTAGAGCAAGGTATCAAAAGCAACCTCCAGCAAATTAACGCTCAAAGTAAGGACAAAATCAGAGCACAAATTACAGCCATCGATAAGGAGCTTAAAAGTGGACAAGCTCAAGGAGAACGTCTTTCAGGTCTGCAACTTACTAAATCTAAACTAGAATTATTGCTTGCCGATCCAAAAAAATTCGCCCAAGAATCAGAGCAAAATCTTCAACAGTTGCAAAAACAAAAACAGAAGGCTCAGTCTCAAGCTGGTGAAAGAATGTTAAAGACTGGTGTCCGCACAAGTCTAGCAAGTTTCCTCTTAGCAATTGCCTATATCACGATCGGTTGGACGGGGTTGAGACGGGTGTTGAAGTAGTTAATTAGTTGATAGTTGATAGTTGATAGCGAATCAAGACAGCGAGGTTTTTAGGATGGGGATTTAGACCTGCTAGGCGGGTCCCCCGAAGCGGGGGAAGTAGGGGGGGGGGGGCCCCCCACCCCCGGGGGGCCCCCCCCCACCCCCACCGGTTGGGGTGTTTTTTTTGGGGGGGGGGGGGGCCCCCCGCGCGGGGGGCCCCCCCCCCCCCCTCCCCCCCCGCTTCGGGGGACCCGCCTAGCAGGTCTAAATCCCCATCCTAAAAAC
>JAJAZF010000609.1 GCA_026785875.1 Chamaesiphon sp.
AATTCTCCGTCAAAGCTATGGATTTAAGAACTTCACTCTCATGCGAGAAAAACTGTTGGCTTGCTTATTAAAATAATCTCCGCATTCGCTCCGATTACTTTAATAAGTTTAACTTATAACCTTAACTACGAGAGAGCCAATCGAACCTGCGGCAAAGTTCAAAAAGTGGTTTAGAACTAAGCTCAAGGAAGCACAGCGACTAGAAACTCAACTGGCAGGTCGTTTCCCCAGAGGGCGAGATTTGAATGGTACAGCTTTTCTCAATGCACTGGAGATAGCTACCAAGAATGAGCCTCAAGATAATCAAGAGTTGATGTTATGGCAATCTCAGATCCTCAGAGATCCATCTTCGCTTCCCCATCCAATCGTATTTAACTCTAATACAGATCTCCGATGGTTCAAACTCTATCGTCGGCAGTATCAATGCAAACAGACAGCAACAGGAGAATCGATCGAAACGATCGAGTTAACACAACGTTTATTCGTAGAGTTTAACGGATTAACAAAAGGATCTAACTATATTTTTGAAGTTAACTGCGATGATCGTCAAATAGATAGATTCCAGCAGTTTTTGAATGACGATCGACTGCTGCGAAATTCTAGCTCGGATGAAGAATATTCATCGAGT
Source organism: Chamaesiphon sp. (assembly GCA_026785875.1). GTDB lineage: Bacteria > Cyanobacteriota > Cyanobacteriia > Cyanobacteriales > Chamaesiphonaceae > Chamaesiphon. The sequence continues at coordinate 629 of JAJAZF010000609.1, forward strand.
CTATTTACTCTTCGCTCTGCCCATCTATTATGGGTCAGGAAAAAATCTCAAGATCGCCATCGTCGTCATACCCTCTCGACTCAGACAGCAGATGAACCTTGGAATACAAACCAACTATATCTGCATTGTTCGCTCGAAACGAAGTCTTTGACCGCTGAAGGAATGCGTGAAATTCAACAGCAAAAAATTCAAAAAGTTAACAATACTCTTACTAAACAATCAAAAAATACCAATCCCAGTATCGGCCAACAGCAGAGCCAAAGAAAAAATCAAACTTCACAATCTTTGCTCGATCGACCTTTGCCACGACCCAGCCGCCCAAAATATCAGGGTAATCCTCAAATTATCGTCGGTTTGATTTTCGATCCAGTCAAACCAATCTACCTTGCTGTTGTCGATGCAACAACAGGGAAAACTATTATCTGCCGCAGTACGCGACAACTACTTGGGGACAAATACCCAAAACTCAGCGAATATCGTTTAAAACAGCAGCAAAACATCCATCATCGCCGCAAGCAGAATCAACACGGACAGTTTCATCAACTTACTGAATCGACCCAAGGAGAGTACCTAAATCGAATTTTGGCTAAAGCTGTGATTAAAGTCGCTCAAGAATTTAAAGCCTCTAGTATTGCCCTACCACCTATGGATAATAAGATCGAAAAAATTCAAAGCGAATTAGAAGCCTATGCGGAAGAAGAGACCCCAGAAGATATTGGGACTCAAAAGAAGCTCACTCGAAAAACATCAGTAGGGATTCACAAATGGAGTTACCACCAACTATCCGAATATATTAGCAGTAATGCTGCCAAGCTCGATATTACTGTCGAACGGGGATCTTTATCGTCACTGGGCACTCCGCCTCAACAAGCGGCGGCGATCGCCATAAGTGCTTACAACTCCAGAAACCACAGCACAGAACGATCGATCTAGACCGTGAATTTGCTACAATATATTTGCGCCTCGATCGATGCTCTATGAGCCGCTCGATCTGAGAAAAATGGGTGAGTTTGACTATCTACTTCGTTAGATAGTGCTGCTTTCCAACCCTGGCATTCTGTCCGCCCTTGAAGCTGCTTCTCATGGGCAAGTGAAAACTTGCTGGTGAGAGGGAAAAGTCATAATTTAAAGTCTCGTCTTTCTAGTATGACATAGGTGCGCTCCCACGCAATATAGGGTTCAGCTTTTATTTTATAGAAGTAGAGACTTTCCTCTAGTGACAGTGCCGAAATGACCCCGTGCGAGGGGTAACTACCTAAGTTTTGCTTTTGACAATCCTATAGCGGGGTCAAAAACCCTAGTAGGTCTGCCAAAAGCTTGAATCTCATACACTGTCTTGATTTTCTTGTTTGTCAGCCAAATCTTTCTCATAGTTTGAGAGAAACAAATCTACTCCTCAACACAGCTTTGCCAAACACTGCCCGACAAACCTTGATTACCAAGTATTTGAGATTGTTGGAGTTGCAACACTCCTTCTGAACAGAGGTGGTTTGAAAGATTTATCAGAGTGCTATCTATTGGCGTAAGTTAAATGGTTGCAACACTCCTTCTGAACAGAGGTGGTTTGAAAGGGTACTAAGTACTTCTAGCAGTAAATCGTCAAGAGTTGCAACACTCCTTCTGAACAGAGGTGGTTTGAGAGACAGGTAAAAAACGTTCGGAGAGAAGTTCTATGAGAGGTAGCTTGAAAGAAACTATAGCCTTCCAATTGTTAGTATCGCTTCAGTGCAACACTCCTTCTGAACAAAGGCAATATCAGTTGTAATTTTCTCACATTGACAGAAATGTTGAGATTCAAGCTTGATTTTTAGTTGATTTGAAAAGAACGTCAGCTTCCCAATTCTTGAAAGAGGGAGATTGACACTATGAGGAACTTCTAGAACTATATTATTTTGTGGCAGAAGCTATTTAATACTGAAATTTAGCTTCGATTCTCCAAGGAGAGGCTTCGCCAACGAGTTGCTCGGATTTACATCAAAAAACAACAATTCGCCCACCACATGGGTTTGGAGCGAATTATGGACAATAACTATGTAAAACTGACAAATATCTATAAAATGTACAATTATCAATTAATTTAAGCGAGTGGTGGGAATCGAACCCACATCAATAGCTTGGAAGGCTATAGTTTTACCACTAAACTACACTCGCGCTTTAAGCGGAATTAATTTACCGCTTAAACATATTAGCATACCTCTGGTGATTTGCAATAGGGGGCAATCGACTGCTGATGACTACGGAACCCCTCTACCCATTCGCTGGCTACTCTTTAGCAGTTCCGGCTTCCACCAATTTAACTTTGGTTGCTAAACCGAGAAATTGCAGCACTTGAATCGTCATCCAAGTGATATCGATTTCCCACCATTTCATCCCATGACGGGCGGAATATTGATAAGCGTGATGGTTATTGTGCCAGCCTTCGCCGTAGGTTGTCAGGGCAACCCACCAGCAATTAGTAGAACGATCGGTGGTTTCAAAGTTGCGGTAGCCGAACTTGTGAGTCGCGCTATTGACCAACCAAGTACAGTGATAGACGATGACTAGTCTAGCGAATACACCCCAGAATACGAACGGCCAACCACCGATCGCATACAATACTACTCCTAACACAACTTGTAATGGGAAAAAGTAATTATTCAAAAATTGATAAAAGGGATCGTTGGCAATGTCCTTGGTAAAGCGGGGAATATCACTTTCAGCCGGAACCTCAAAACACATCCAGCGGATGTGACTCCACAAAATACCTTTTTTGGAATCATGATGATCGACATCTTCATCCGAATGTAAATGATGATGGCGGTGCAAACCTACCCACCAAATAATCCCGCCTTGTAATGCTAACGTGCCGCAAAAAGCAAAGAAATATTCTAACCACTTAGGCACCTGAAAACTGCGGTGAGATAACAGGCGGTGCCAACCTAATGTAATCCCCAATCCACCTGTAATCCAATGGAGAAGTAATGCCACCCCGACAGCTTTCCAGCTAAATAGTCCCGGCAAAAATGCACAGATCGCACCAATGTGAAAGATCGTGAGCGCGATAATCATCGTCCAATCGAGACGAAGTTTTGTTGATGCGGCAACAGTCATTGAGATAACCTATGAAGAGTTTTAATAATATGCCCAGTCTGCGTGCAGATCCTGTCGGCAAATAATCTAAGTTGCTAGTTACTGTTTGATGGAGGGGGATCTCGGAGATTCCAGATTCCTACCCTAAAAAATTCTCACTAGCAACTCGAACCAATAATTTACCCGATCGAATCATGAACAGCGCATTACTCATTCCAGCAGCAGAAAAGGCACTATCACTGATTTTTAATGGTATTGACGGTCAAGTCAAGGGTAATCTCCGAAGAGTTTTGGAAATTTACTGTCGTCACCGAGTAGGTGTCCGGCATTTTTCCAGCGTCAGTGGCTACGGACACAACGATTTGGGGCGAGAAACTTTAGATCGAGTTTTTGCAGAAATTATGGGTGCCGAAGCCGCAGCGGTGCGAGTCCAATTTGTTTCGGGCACTCATGCGATCGCTTGTGCTTTATTCGGCGTGCTCCGTCCAGGCGATGAAATGCTCTCTGTCGTGGGTACGCCCTACGACACCTTGGAGGAAGTCATCGGCACTAGAGGCACGGGACAGGGATCGCTCAAGGAATTTGGCATCAGCTACCGCGAATTAGCACTTGGAAGCGACGGGGGGATCGATTGGGATACTTTGGGTCATTCGATCGCCTCCAATACCCGCTTGGTCTTGATTCAGCGTTCCTGTGGCTATGCTTGGCGACCGTCGCTATCGATTGCCGAGATCGGCCGCATTGTCGAAATCGTCAAAAGCCAAAATCCGCAGACTATTTGTTTTGTGGACAATTGCTACGGCGAGTTTGTCGAAGATCGCGAACCACCTGTGGTGGGTGCCGATCTGATTGCTGGCTCGCTGATCAAAAATCCTGGGGGAACAATTGCTACAGGCGGCGGTTATGTGGCGGGGAGAGCAGATTTGGTGGAAGCGGCTGCTTGTCGGCTTACTGCTCCAGGGATCGGCTCCTCTGGCGGTGCTACCTACGATCAAAATCGCCTGTTATTTCAAGGCTTATTTCTCGCCCCGCAAATGGTGGGGGAAGCGATGAAGGGCAATCATCTCACAGCCTATGTCTTTGACAAATTAGGCTATCAAGTCAATCCCTTACCTTTTGCACCCCGTCGCGATGTGATTCAAGCGATTAAACTAGGTTCCAGGGCGAAATTAATTGCTTTTTGTCGATCGATCCAACAGAATTCGCCGATTGATGCCTATGTCGATCCGGTACCAGGCACCCTCCACGGCTATGAGAGCGAGTTAATCATGGCTGGGGGGACATTTATTGACGGTAGTACTTCAGAATTTTCGGCTGATGGCCCCCTCCGCGAACCTTATACCGCTTTTTGTCAGGGGGGTACTCATTGGACGCACATCTCGATCGCGCTAGAAGCCGCCATCGACGCAATTAACGCGATTTAGGGATGAGGGTTGATTAAGTATTAAGTAATAAGTAATAAGATAGTTTTTGAGACAAGGATTCACACGCCATCTCAAAAACTATCGCACCTTTAGACCCTTATTACTTGGCTTAGTGGTGCAGAAAGTGCCAGCCTTGCACAACTGTTTTAGGCGATGTTCACTGTAATTTAGGTACAGCGGTAGAGTCGAGGTGTAAAAGAACCGTGAGCATTGCTGACCGATACACCCTTGTCGCTGCAAACATTTCAGCTTTATAGTCGGCGGTTTAGTGAGAACGTAAAAAGTTAGACAGGCGAATTGAGTTTTCTAAGGTTATTTTATTTTCTTATTCTTGAATAAAATACTTTTCTGCACCACTAAGAACTGGATGTTTAAAGTGGGTTACGAAAATTGTTAGGTTTTCGATCTATTTAGCCTCGAGATTATGTCCGATCTCATACCGCTAGAAGTCGCTACCCGATTGGCTCTCGAATATTTTGGAGTCTACAGCTTAACCTTAACTTCGGGTCGAATCGATCGCTCTGAGTTCGACCCCGATCCTCGGTTATTCACGATCGAAGGTCAAGCTTTGGGCAAAGCCTGAGTATCCTCAAGAATGGCAATTCTTTCGGGTTGACATCCCCTTCGACCGAATAATTGAGAGAGATTGGTTTGTGGATGAGGAACATCTATTTGAAGAAAATTATGCGATCGACAAAAAGCAAACCGCGTGTTAAAAGACTCGGCTGTGTTTGTGTCCCGTTAGCAGGACATAAGCACAGCCGAGGCAAACCCGAACGAGTGGGATGCGTTACTAGTTCAGAGAACTGCTAGATTTACTTAGCATCTGTCCAAACTGTTGGAGCTTCTCGCCTTGTGAGCCATCCGCTTGGCTGGCAGTTCGCGTGGTTTCAGATCCGAGTGTATTCAGCAACTTGCCGATAGCCGCGCCGTCAGGATTACCCGATTGCAGTTGCTGCTTGAGCTTACCCAGGTTTTCGTTGATGGACTTGGCTCCGCTAAATTCGGCTTGCTCCAGCGTTTCCATCCAGCCGTCAATGTTCTCGATGCCCTTGGCGACACCGA
>JAJAZF010000610.1 GCA_026785875.1 Chamaesiphon sp.
ACTGAAGTCATCAGAGGACTGTATCTTCGGGATGAAGGCTATTTGGAGAGTGGGACGATTACTGGGCGATTTACCTATCTACCCAGTCGGCAAACTTTGGAACTAGTCACATACTACAGTCGATCGGTTGCGGTTGACCAGTTGCGGCTAATTTCTCCCACCTCCCGACTGCGAACCATCGTCACTTACCAACGTCCACAACCAGGCGAAGTACCTACGGTGATTAATTTAGTTGGGTTTGGATTAGAGCAGAAAGTAGTTGACAGTTGAGAGCCAAAACTAGATCCTAGTCCCTAGCTCATGGTGAGAGCCTGTCGATTTGCCATTTGCCATCTACCAGTTGATAGCGTAACCTGTCGTGGAGGCGACTGGGACGACCTTGCCAAAACTCGATTTCTTGAGGGATAACGCGAACACCACCCCAATGTGGGGGTTTGGGGATGGTAGTATCTTGGTATTGATTTTCTAGTTGTTGTAGTCTTTGTTCGAGGATCGATCGATCTTTAATAATCGTACTCTGCTCTGATGCCCAAGCACCTAGTTGACTACTTGCTGGACGGCTGTGAAAATAGCTGGTAGCTTCTGATTCGGCGACAAACTCTACTTTACCCTCAATCCGCACCTGACGCTCTAAATCGCCCCACAGGAAGACTAGAGCTGCATAAGGACAGTTTTGTAATTCGGCACCTTTTTGGCTATTGTAGTTAGTATAGAATACAAATCCTCGATCGTCAAAAGCTTTGAGCAGCACAATTCGCGCTGAAGGTTTGCCCTCAGCCGTCACCGTCGCCACTGTCATCGCGTTGGGTTCTAATATGTCCGCAGCGACAGCTTGCTCGAACCAGATTTGAAACTGCTGGTAAGGATTATCGACAAGATCTGATTCTAGTAACCCAGCCTGGGTATAATTTTTGCGTAAGTCAGCAACTTTGGTCATGGGTAAGGGGAAAATCTTAGAGAGTTGACAGTTGACAGTTGACAGCTTGCACTGTTGGCGTTAGCCTTGCCCTTGGCAATGCGTAGTCGAAGTGTTGACAGCGATTCGCCGTACGTAGGGTTCCCCGAGGGTTTAGCGAGACAGGGATTCGCCGTACGTAGGGTTCCCCGTAAGCGCAAAGCGCAGGCTCTGCCAACGCGCAGCGGATCGCAGAGAGGGTTTAGCGAATCAAGACAGTTGGCAGTTGTGAGAATGTCGATCGAGATGTAGTAACAGAATATTACTCATTAGAGTTTCGGCTAGATCGCTGATGTATCATGACAACTTAACTAGTTCTTAACCTAAATTTTTGGAGATGGTGGTTTACTGTTTGCCCTTGTGCTGATACATTGAGCGAATACTAGATCGTACAACTAATAACTCTACTCTTGTATTTATGAAAGTCCTGGTGATTGGCGGTGATGGTTATTGTGGGTGGGCAACTGCGCTGTACCTGTCCAACCGGGGGTATGATGTCGGCATTTTGGATAGTTTGGTGAGGCGGCATTGGGATTTAGAACTAGGAGTAGAGACACTTACGCCGATATCGAGCATCCACCAACGGATTAAAAGATGGCTTGAATTAACTGGTAAAGAGATCGAGTTATTTATCGGTGATATCAACAATTATGATTTCTTGCAAAAGTCCTTGCAGGCATTTGAGCCAGAAGCTGTAGTCCATTTTGGAGAGCAGCGTTCGGCACCATTTTCGATGATCGATAGAGAACATGCGGTACTCACTCAAGTCAATAATGTGGTGGGTAATCTCAACCTGTTATATGCCCTGCGAGATGATTTTCCCAATTGTCATCTCGTCAAACTGGGGACGATGGGTGAATATGGTACGCCAAATATCGATATTGAAGAAGGCTACATCACGATCGAGCATAATGGTCGTACTGATACTTTACCCTATCCTAAACAGCCAGGTAGTTTTTATCACTTGAGCAAGGTTCACGATAGCCACAATATCCAGTTTGCTTGCAAAGTCTGGGGTTTGCGCGCGACGGATCTCAATCAAGGGGTGGTATATGGAGTCCTCACCGAAGAGACGGGGATGGACGAACTATTGATCAACCGTCTTGATTACGATGGAATTTATGGCACAGCTCTCAATCGTTTTTGTATCCAAGCCGCGATCGGACATCCGCTCACAGTCTATGGTAGAGGTGGACAAACTCGCGCCTTTTTAGATATTCGCGATACAGTCAGATGTGTAGAACTCGCGATCGAAACTCCAGCCAACCAGGGCGAATTTCGGGTGTTCAACCAATTTACCGAGCTATTTAGCATCAACGATCTCGCATTGAAAGTCAAGCAAGCGGCGATTACGCTGGGATTGGATGTGGATATTCAGATGCTGGAAAATCCCCGCATCGAAGCAGAATCACACTACTTCAATCCCAAAAATACCAACCTGCTCAAGCTCGGACTCCAACCTCACTTTCTGTCAGATTCCCTCCTAGATTCCCTCCTGAATTTTGCCATCAAGTATCACCATCGCGTCGATCGATCGCAAATCTTGCCAAAGGTTAATTGGAAACGAGTTTAGATAGGGGTAGTGGCACCAAGGTTACATTACGGTCGATCGCAGGTGCCCTAATTGGTGGCGGATTGAGGTAAAATAATGGAAAATAAGATGCTGTGTTAGGAAAAGAATATTTTATGAAACGGTTTGCCCATCTGCTCGTTGCCTTCAGTCTCTGCTTGACTTGTTTGGTTGGTGTCACTCCACAAG
>JAJAZF010000611.1 GCA_026785875.1 Chamaesiphon sp.
CAAAGTCTGTATTGAAACGATCGCCGAGTGTTCGCTACAAATCTATGTTGTTCCTCACCTACAAGATAACTGCTGTAAAATTTAATTATAGATTTGTCAGTCGATCGAAACCTAAATTACAGTTATCTAACTATGACAACTACCTCAAAACCATCTACCACTAAACCGCTGTGGGGTCAGGCTTTAGCTAAACCCGCTCCTGAATTTCCGCAGACACAATTATCAATCCTTTCAGGTGCGATTCCGGCTGGATTATCTGGCACCCTCTATCGCAATGGCCCCGGACGGCTCGAACGCGGCGGTAAACGGGTCGGACATTGGTTTGATGGGGATGGAGCGATTTTAGCCGTAAAGTTTGCTGACGGGGCTGCTAGTGGGGTCTACCGCTATGTTCAGACCAAGAAATATCAGGAAGAAAGTCAGGTCGATCGCTGGTTGTATGGTAATTATGGAATGCTCCCATCTGGCAATCTTTGGGAACGTTGGGGTAAATCGTTCGCAAGTGCAGCAAATACGTCGGTTTTGGCATTACCCGATCGATTGTTGGCACTCTGGGAAGGTGCCGAGCCGCACGCGCTAGATTTAGATACTTTAGCAACGATCGGGACGGATAATTTAGGTAGCGATCTGACACCATTAGTTTATTCAGCACATCCCAAAGTAGATCCAATTTCTGGATATATATATAATTTCGGGATCTCGATCGGTGCACAACCAAAACTTAATCTCTATGTGAGCGATCGCAGTGGTAAAGTCATCAAGTCTACTCAAACTAAATTACCCAGACTGACAACCGTTCATGATTTTTTGATGGTTGGTAAGTATTTAGTTTTTTGTCTACCACCGATCGAGATTCAACCATTACCAATTTTATTTGGATTGGCTAGTTATAGTGAATCGATGCGCTGGAAGCCAGAATTAGGCACACAGATCATGGTATTCGATCGCGAGGATCTAAGTCTAGTTACTAACTTCACTACCGAGCCGTGGTATCAATGGCATTTCGGCAATGGGTTTGTCGATGCTAATGGTAATATTGTCTGTGATTTAGTCCGCTATCGGGATTTTGGTACTAATGAGTTTCTGCGAGAAGTTGCTTCTGGTACAACTAAAACAGAAGCAATCGGGGCACTTTGGCAACTAGTAATTAATCCGACTGCGGGTAAACTGATAAGTAGCGAACAATTAAGCGATCGCAGTTGTGAATTTCCACTTGTCGAAAGTACTCAAGTCGGGCAAGAATGGCGATATACATATTTAGCCGTTCACAAGCCAAATGCAGTCCTCAGTCGAGAATTAGTCGGTACGATTGGAAGATTCGATCGACAGACAAATACTTTAACTACTGCCGATCTCGCTAGTCATCTGTATCCTACCGAACCGATTCATGTTGTCGATCGATTCAATGCTAACCGAGGCTGGATTCTCACAGTCGTCTATGATGGCAAAAATCATCAAAGTGAAGTCTGGATCTATGACTGCGACAGGTTGGATGAATCGCCTGTGTGTCGATTGGGCTTACCCAGTGTGGTAC
>JAJAZF010000612.1 GCA_026785875.1 Chamaesiphon sp.
CCTTTGGGCACGATCTTTACTTACTAAATTAGGGACTGACAACTAGCACTGGTGCACTTGAACGTGCAAATTCAAACTCTGCACCAGTAACAACCGAACGATTGGCACTGGTGCAGAGTTTAGTTCGAGCGTGTCAGATCGAGCGGTGATTACAAGTCTAACGCTCTTGAGCTTACGCTAAATAGGGGCGCGAGTCGATCGAGGACTATCGGCAACCAGCGAACCTGCGACCGCGTTCTGTCTTGCTCGTCAGTTACGTTCAGAATTCGCCCATATTGCTGCCCTAACTTGGTCAATTCCCAGCCTTTTTTATCGTTGTGGCTGTGAAAATCGAGTTGTTCTAGAGCTTGATTGATTTTTTGGGCGGATGGAGGATGGAGGATGTCAGGATATCGCTCGGCTAGCATTTGCCCGACTTGAGTTGCCGTTAGCGTGGTTAAGCCAACTGTGGCTGGTGTCTGAGTTGAATCAGATAGATGAGATTGAGTAATTCGCCACTCAATTATTTCGGCAGCATCTTCGTAAATGTTAGCGTGAGCTGTATCAAATTTACTGTGCTGGTCGAGTAGCCAGATCGCAATTTGATGTGGATCTACTCCAACCGATCGCAGAATGGATGTAGCTCGCTCGATTGCCTGAACGGTAGCTGTCGGTTGGTCGAATTCAAATTTTGGTATATTCATAGTAGTCTTTGGATGGTTCGATCATCGCGAGATTAGCGATCGAGCATTGTTAGAAGCAATGTCCGGTCGCGGTTAAACCTGTTATGACAATCATAGCAGGTTTTTCAATTATAGTATAATTTCAGTACTGAATGAGTGTACAATGAGAACTTATCCTAAATCATAACAGTACGATGATTATTGTCGTTGGTGGCATCAAAGGCGGAGCTGGCAAAAGTACGATCGCCGCTAATCTCGCTGTTCGTCGGGCTACAGAATATCAGGTGCTACTCGTCGATGGCGATGACCAAGAAACGACGACGCTATGGGCGGCGACTCGCAGTGAAAATTTCCCCGACAAGAGTTCCCATCTCACTTGCATTCAATTAAGAGGTAGAGGAGCTAGGGATGAAGTTATTAAATTGTCCACTCATTATCAGGATGTCTTAATCGATGTCGGCGGTCGGGATACCACTACTCAAAGAGCGGCTTTGACAATCGCCAATTTAGTATTGTTGCCATTACCGCCGCGCGGCCCCGATATTTGGACGTTAGAAAAGGTATCCGATCTATTGGATGAAGTTCGGACTGTGAACCCTAACTTAGTAGCTTGGGCATTCTTAAATCGGGCGGATGCTGGTGGGACTGATAACCAAGATGCGATGCAAATCATCTCGGATACGCCTGGTATCGATTTAATTTTGCCACAGATTGGCGATCGCAAAGCTTTCCCCAATGCCCATACTCAAGGGTTGAGTGTCATCGAAAACAAGCCCCGCGACCCCAAAGCGATTGCCGAGCTAGAAGGACTATATCAACACTGCTTTAGTACTAACTAAATACTTATTCAGCACCTAAACTAGACCAAATGACGATTAAAAAACCAGCCAGTAAAAAAGCCGAAACCGAATCATCTACAGAATATTTAGTCGCGCGGGTGATTAATGCGGGTAGTCCGCCGCCGACTGAAGTGGCTCCGATTGTTGAAGAGAAGGAAATTAAGTTTCAGATGGTGATCTCGCCTGAATTATGTCGTTCGATCGATGGCGCGAGGAAGCTTTCTAAAACTAGTCG
>JAJAZF010000613.1 GCA_026785875.1 Chamaesiphon sp.
AACAATTTTGGTCTGATCTTGACTTTTGCCAGAACTCGCACCAGGGAGATTGACGGACAATCCTTCGGTACGACTCAGTAATAGGGATGTCATCACAAAAAAGGTCAAAATGGCGAAGATTACGTCCATGAGTGGCACAATATTAACTTCGGGCGCACGATCTTCGGTATCAGTTAGTAATCGCATTTTTATAAAGTTATGATTGGTAAAATGAACACTAAATTTATAATTATCTCACTCTACTCGTAAGTAGGGGCAATTCATGAATTGCCCCTACTTACGAGTAGAACAAACGAGACATCTAAGTTAGCGAATTCACTATTTATGGTTGTTGCCAATTGCGACGGTGAATTAGCTCTAATTGACCTGTGGACTCTTGAATTTGGGACATTTGCCGTTGGTATAATGCCCGAAAGAAACTAGCACATAGGGAAGCGATTACCGCTACGATTACGCCTGTTGCCGTACTAACTAAAGCTTCGGCAATACCGCCGACGACGCTATTAGCACCAGCCCCAGTACTCTGACCAATTTTTAGAGATGAAAATGAAGCAATCAACCCTGTAACTGTACCTAAAAGTCCCAGGAGTGGAGCTAAACCAATGACCGCATCAAAAACATTAATAAATCGGCGTAAGATCGGAATTTCGGCATGAGCTTCGCTTTCTAGTGCCAATCGAAATTCGTCAGGAGTAGCATCTTTTAGCCCGATTGCTGCCATAAAGATTCTGGCAAGTGGCAGATCTCTTTCGCGTTCGAGCTTGTCTAAGACTAATGGCGATCTATTTTGATACAAATCTAATACAGTCCTAATCATCGGCGTTTGTCTGCGCCCGATATTTATCCAGAAATTTAGCCTTTCGATCCCTAGTGCGATGACTAAGACGGATGCCAATAGCAAAGGGTACATAACTAGTCCCCCTGCATTAAAAGTTTTAATAAAGTCGTCCATAATTATTGCATTTTCCCTGCTTTCCAGGTTCCTTCTATTTTAGTACCGTTGGCAGAAGTTAATACTCCTTTGCCTTCGCGATCGCCATTTTTAAATTCGCCAGTAAATTGTTCGCCACCTTTATATTTACAGGTGGCTTTACCATTTAGTTCGCCATTGCTAAATTCTCCTTCACAACGATTTCCACCCGTGACAATTATGCCTTTACCGACAAATTTGCTATCTTTAAATTCTCCAGTATAACTATCACCATTTTTAAATGTATAGGTGCCAGTACCATTGAATTTTCCAGCCGCAAAATCACCTGTATAGTTATCGCCACTGGCTAAAGTTAAGGCTCCTTTGCCACTGGGGACACTACTCGCAAAGGTACCAGTATAAATATTACCATTTTTATATTTACGAGTTCCTGTGCCAGCAAATTGTCCGGCTTTAAATTCGCCTGTATAGTTACTCTTGTCGGCAAAAGTCATCGTACCTTTACCATCTGGTTTATCGTTAACTAGATTACCTTGATAACTATTGCCATTTTTGTATTGACAAGTACCAGCCCCATTGAGTTGAGTATTCGTGGCAATTCCGGTACAGCGGTCGCCATTTTTAAAGGTAAATGTACCTTTACCTGCGGGAGATCCATTTTTGAATTCGCCTTGATAACCGCCGCCACCTGCCGCGATATAATTACCGATGCCATTGGGTTCGCCTTTGGAAAATTCGCCTTCATAGCGATCGCCGTCTGGATAAGTTCTGACTCCTTTACCCTCAATTTGACCGTCTTTAAACGCGCCTTGATAGCTACCTCCAGCCGCAAATGTGTAATTACCAGTTCCAGAAAATTTACCATCCTTAAATGTGCCAGTGTAAGTATCTTTACTGGCATATTGGCAAGTAGCTTGTCCGTTTAAAACGCCATTGCTAACTTCACCATCACATTTACTTCCATCGGGTAATGTAATACTAGCAGCGATCGCCAGATTGGCTTGAGCGATTGAGATGGCAACTCCAATTGCGCTGGTAATTAATATTTTCAAATAACTCATACAATTAAAACAACTTTTATGGACAAATATACAGTGGTGCAAAAAACAAAGTCATCCATCATTTTAAGATCGACAATTACCTGCTTTTGTAAATCATCATAATTGTCGATTCTCCATGGGAGAGGCTACGCCAACGAGATCGATCGACACGAGCGGATAAATTATAGCAAGATATTTGCCTTGACTACTCGTTCTACTACCTTCCCTGGGGGGCTAAATTGCATTTGTTTGACTCCACTAATCACGACTCGATCGATCGTCGAATTACCGCTAGATTTGGCGATACTCGCACTGGTGACATTGCCCTGGGGATCGATCGCGATCTTAATCCGTAATTTATCTTTGCCACCATCGCGATCCTCTAAATCTGTCAGTCCGCTAATTTCACATCTGTTGATACATTGCAGTCCAAACGTCTTCCCACCAGCATCGTCGCCGTTACCATTGCCGGAATTGGGTTTTAAGCTACCACCAGGCTGGGATCTCGCACCGCGCCAACTATTGCCTTGAGCCACACCACCAAAATCGCGATCGTTGCCAGGATCGCTACCTCCAGGACTATTACCTGTCAATCTACTACCCAATTTCCCGCCGCCAGTGGGTTTAGTTGCCAAACCCGATTGATTGCTACTACTCGATCCGGCGAGATCGTCGTTGGTAGGTGTCTTAATTTTGCTCGGTGCGACTTGTCCAAAATTGTCATCGGGAGTGTTGCTAGGGGCATCATTTGTCGCCAATCTGCCAGCTAATTTACTGCTATTAGGTGGGTTGCCAGTCAATCCCGTCTGATTGTTGCCATTCGGTGCGATTTCCGCTGCGGGGGTATTGACTTTGCTAGGCTTAACTTGCCCAAAATCTTCATCTTGAGTCGGAGCGGGTGCATCTGTAGAGCGAGTGGCAAGTTTGCGGTTGGGTAAGTTAGTTGCTAATCCCGATCGATTTTCACTGACGGGCGTTTCCGGCTGCGGATCTGTAGCTATTTTCGGCGTTTTTGGTTGAGGAGTAGTAAAAGTAGGCGATTTTGCTACCTTTTGTGTGGGTACTACCGGAGTTTTCGCTGGTGCTTGCTTCGCTTTGAATAGTTCTTCAGGAAAAGCTGGTGGAGCTACTGCTTTGGGCGATGGGGCGGCGATTGATTTGGGCGCAGGCTTACTGGCGGGTTTGGTGGGGACTCGTTCGCGTAGCGTCGGCTTCGCCGAATCGATGAAATTATCGAGTGCTGATGCTGTCTTGACGATCGGCACTGGCTTGGCTGGAGCTGTTTTTGGCTCTAGTGTCGCGGGTACCTTAACGATCGGGACTGGTTTTGGTTCTACCTTGGTGGGAGCCTTAACAATCGGGATTACTGTTGGCTGTGGTGTAGGCTTTGCTGGTGGTTGCTCGGTATCGACATCCACCATCGTGATTTCCATCGGTTCGTCGATCGCCACGACAGGCTTCCACCAATGAGCGACTCCTGCGATCGCCGCAATGTGGAATGCCAGCGAGCCACCTACCCCAGCCAGTAAGATAGTTAGCAGATTTTTGTCGGCATTCCGTCTGGATGTGGCACTGAAACTCGATCGATCCATAATTTTTGGGATTTACACAGCAGGAATACAACTATTGGGATATTATCACAAATAGTTTTAACTTAGGTCAAGCACCACCGCTTAATTCAATCTGACGCTTGAATAGCTAAAGTACATACTTAGCAAGCATTTCACGGAACGCTCGATTTCTGAAATTTGTGATAACTCAGCAATAATGC
>JAJAZF010000614.1 GCA_026785875.1 Chamaesiphon sp.
AGATGCCGATCTGCGTCTATTTGCTGCTAATGGCAGTGAAGACGAGGTAGAAGCTCTTGAGGAGGCTCGATTAGCCGTCGAGCAAATTGTGATTCCCAAGGGTCAGCCTGTCGAATTATTACCTCGATCGGCTTATGTCCGTAAGATCCAGCACGAGCTAATCGAACACTACCGCCTCAAGTCTGCTAGTTTCGGAGAGGAACCCAATCGCCGCTTACGGATTTTCCCTGCTTAGATCGTTACTTTGATTGCTAGTAATCTGTTTGGGGCATCCTCTAGAGGATGCCCTGCTGGTGCTTAATTTCCGCTCTGAGCGTTGAAATTGACTGAGCCTGAATAGTCAGCATTCAGTCGTTGTCTACCCTGTTGGATGGCTTGCAAGACATCAGTGAGTCGATCTTCCATGTCGTGCAAAACTCGATCGGCATATTCATCCGCCCCATCTTGGATCTGTTGACATTCTGCCATCGCCTTGTCTCGCATCCGTTCGATTTCTTGGATATGGTAGTTGCGGAGCCGCTCTACTTCGACGATCGTTTGTTGTCTCAGATGCTCGGATTGGGCGATTGCCATTTGCCGAATTCGTCTGGCTTCTTGCTCAGAGCGATCGATGATGCCCAATTCATTGGCAACTTGATAAGCGCGTTGATTTGCTTCGGCGACGATCTGCTGTATTTGCTGTTGGGCTTCTTTCATCAGTCGCTCCTTGGATTGAACAATTTCTTGTGCAAGCGCAATGATTTCGGGTAAATTCAACCGGAGCGTATCGATCTGCTCTAGGAGTTCTTCCTCATTCACCATCGTTTTCCCTGTCAATGGTACGCGGGGACTATTGAGGATGCTTTCCTCCAATCGATCGATCGCCGCAAACACCGATCCAGTATCTAGCTGTGGCGGTTTAAATTTAGGTTCGACTGAGCGTTGAATGTAGAGCGGCTCTGGCGGATCGTCGGAACTACTGGCATGGGTTTCGGCTGCTAAGGCTGGGTTGGATGATTTTTGTAACATTGATAAATTTCCGAAGCAACATGAGGTGAAACAAGATGGTCGATCGATCCGTTGAATCTAGCGATTTCTTTAACGATGCTACTGCTTAGGAAACCATACTCTGTGGAAGTTGCTAAAAACACTGTCTCAATCTCTGTAGACAAAGTTTTGTTAGTGTGAGCCATTTGCAGTTCTTTCTCAAAGTCCGATAAAACTCTGAGTCCTCTGAGCAAAACTCGTGCGCCAATCAAATTGGCATAAGTCACCGTCAACCCATCAAAACTATCTACTTCTACTTGAGGTAGATGTTTGGTAGCTGTATGGATCTGGCGGAGACGTTGTTCTACCGTAAATAATGGTGTTTTTCCAGGATTTCGTAATACTGCTACTACTACCCGATCGAACAGCTTACTTCCACGCTCGATAATATCTAGATGACCCAATGTAATTGGGTCGAAACTACCCGGGTAAATCGCAATCACTATTAGTATTGTTTGATGAGATCGAAACTTGACTTTAACTCAATAACTTACGTTCGCATTCTAGTATATCGTCAATACTTCACAATTTCTTCACAGTTTAATGCTTACAGGCGTGTTACAATTATCTTCGATCCGAAGATTGGGTAAAAACCTCGTCCGCTTAATCATCAAGCAAACTCGGCATCTGACGGCGATCTTGCGGAATAAAGGTGCGATCGCGTGGTAATGAAGATACCGCCTCAGTCAACAAAAATTCGCCCCGCTCGATCGCCTCTTTTAGCTCGATCGCCACTTGTCGCGATCGATAGATACTAGCTAGGGGAGCCACTCTGACAGTTTTCCCCTCAATTCTAATTTTACCGGACTTGAGTTGCTCGTAGTTGACTAGCCCAAAAGTCGGACGGATGCGGCGCGGAATCGAAAAATCGACGATCGGGGCGACAATATCCCGATCCTGCACCGCACATCGTGCCACAATATCCGCATTCAATACTGGAATTGGCACACCTACCCCCAGCATTAACGAAGATCCATAATTTTTGAGATAACAGCCGCGTACCCACTTGGGATTCATCTGTTTTGCATCACCAATTAGGGCTAAAGTTGCCCCAGGACCGATCGGAGTGCGATTTTCACTCCGTTTCTGGAGCGGGAAATGTTGGGTGCCTTCCCACGCCACGTAGCCAATTCCCCCGCCCAGCCAAATCCGAGTACCGATGCCAATTACTTCCAGATCTGGGTCATTTAATAGGGGTGAAATTGCCCCTGTATTGGAGTAGACCGCATTCCCCAATCGGGGCTGTAATGGGCCTAGATAAGTGTACAACTGGCGATCGCCACCATTTACCCCGACGATGAAGTTTTGATATAAATTACGGGGATTGTAGAGGTAAAATTGATTGATCGTATCCTTAGTAATCGTCGTATCAAATGTAGCGCGAGGATAACAATCAGTGCCGTGACCGATCGCCCGCAGATTGACACCTTTTCCAGCGATTAAATCGGCAATTACATGCGCTCCACCCCGCTCTCTCCGCTCTTCTCCATCCCCAATCTCACTCGCATAATCGACTAATTGAGTTGCACCTAGATAGAGATCTACAGCTCCAAATCCAGCATAAGCAGGTACCCCATCCAACGTGCACGATCGAATCTTAATCGGTGGATCTGTATGTCCTAAATTGAGAATTGCCCCCGATGATTCCATCGGTTCAAAACTTCCAGTAGTAATCACATCTACTCGATCGGCAATTTTTTCGAT
>JAJAZF010000615.1 GCA_026785875.1 Chamaesiphon sp.
CACAATTTATGAATATCTCAAATATTTATCTAATCTCTTCATATTAAGGTGTCTGGGGAGCGATCGATTAGGAAACTGGATAGTTTTGGATCTTTTCTGTCAATCTCAACGCTAGGAAGGGACTAGCCGCCTGTAGATGCGCGTGAATTTCGATCGCTTCCTCACGATACCAGCTAATTTTTTTGTGCGTCCTTGGCAATCAAATTGACTCGAAGGTAACATTAGACATATTAATCTCGATCGAGATCCGCATCATCATCCCGACTATGGCACAATCGTAGATAGTGGCAAATCGATCGGTAAGCATCCATGACAGCGAATCTCCCCCCCCAGTACGACGCAAAAACCACCGAAGCCAAATGGCAACAGATTTGGGAAACTAACCAAACCTATAAAGTCGATCCGGCTAAGGGTGGAAAACCATTCTGTATCGTCATTCCGCCGCCAAATGTGACGGGGAGTTTGCACTTGGGACACGCATTTGAAAGTTCGCTCATCGATGCGTTGGTGCGTTACCATCGGATGCGGGGAGACAATACCCTATTTTTGCCAGGAACGGATCATGCGAGTATTGCAGTTCAGACGATCCTCGAAAAGCAGCTCAAAGCCGAGGGTAAGACGCGGTATGATGTCGGACGCGAGCAGTTCTTAGAACGTGCGTGGGAATGGAAGGCTGAGTCTGGTGGTACCATCGTCAATCAGCTCAAGCGGATGGGTGTATCGGCAGATTGGACGCGGGAACGCTTTACGCTGGATGAGGGACTGTCGAAGGCGGTATTAGAAGCATTTGTTCGGCTGCATCGGGATGGGTTAATCTATCGGGGACAGTATTTAGTCAACTGGTGTCCAGCTTCACAGTCGGCGGTGTCGGATCTGGAAGTAGAGAATAAGGAAACAAATGGAAGTTTATGGTATTTCCGCTACCCCCTGAGTGATGGCTCGGGATCTATCGAAGTTGCGACTACTCGTCCCGAAACGATGCTGGGGGATACGGGAGTAGCGGTAAATCCCCAAGATGAACGATATAAACACTTAATTGGTAAAACTTTAACACTACCGATCGTCGGTCGCCAAATTCCGATTATTGGTGATGAATTTGTTGAGGCTGATTTTGGAACTGGCTGTGTAAAAGTTACTCCTGCACACGATCCTAATGATTTTGCGATGGGTAAACGCCACAATTTACCCTTAATCAATATCATGAATAAAGACGGCACTCTCAATGAGAATGCTGGCGAATTTAACGGACAAGAACGGTTTGCAGCTCGGCGAAATGTGGTCGCTAAATTAGAAGAACTGGGTAATTTAGTCAAGATCGAAGCATACAAGCATACTGTACCCTATAGCGATCGCGGCAAAGTACCTGTAGAACCATTATTATCGACCCAATGGTTCGTCAAAATTCGACCGATGGCGGATAACTGCCTAGCTAGTTTAGATAACCAGAATTCCCCTGAATTCGTCCCTCAACGCTGGACTAAAGTATATCGAGATTGGTTAGTCAAATTGCAAGATTGGTGCATCTCGCGTCAATTGTGGTGGGGTCATCAAATTCCAGCTTGGTATGCTGTGAGTGAATCTAATGGAGAAATAACTGATACGACTCCTTTCTTTGTTGCTAAAAGTGAAGATGAAGCACGCGTCCAAGCGATCGAACAATTCGGTGCAGATGTAAAATTAGTTCAAGATCCCGATGTGCTAGATACTTGGTTCTCGTCTGGATTGTGGCCATTCTCTACACTCGGTTGGCCAGAAAATACGGCTGAGTTAGAGACTTATTATCCAACATCTACGCTAGTTACCGGATTTGATATCATCTTCTTCTGGGTGGCGCGAATGACGATGATGGCGGGATATCTAACCGGAAAAATGCCGTTTGAGAATGTCTACATCCACGGACTAGTTCTGGATGAAAATGGCAAGAAGATGTCAAAATCATTAAATAATGGGATCGATCCATTATTACTAATTGATAAATACGGTACTGATGCACTTCGGTACACTCTAGTTAGAGAAGTAGTCGGCGCGGGACAAGATATTCGCATCCAATATAACCGCAAAACTGACGAATCCGAATCCGTTGAAGCCAGCCGCAATTTTACTAATAAAATCTGGAATGCGGCGCGATTTGTGATGATGAATTTTGATTCAGAATTAAAACTAGATAGTTCGATCGCAGCTCCAGCCGCAGTATCATTAGAAGTAGCCGATAAATGGATATTATCGCGCTTCCATCAAACCGTCCAACAAACAGGCGATAATATCGATCGATATGGCTTGGGTGAAGCAGCCAAAGGATTGTATGAATTCTTCTGGGGTGATTTTTGTGACTGGTATATCGAGCTAGTCAAATCTCGGCTCCTCGAAGGTGCAGAGCCAAATAGTAAATTAGTCGTTCAACAAACCTTAGCCTTTGTCTTGGATGGAATCTTAAAATTATTGCATCCTTTCATGCCACATATTACCGCAGAGATTTGGCAAACCCTTACCCAAAGCGACGAGGATAATGACATTTCGATTCAACCATATCCTATTAGCGATTCTAGTTTAATTAATCCCGAACTCGATCGAGAATTTGAACTCCTCATCGGCGTAACTCGTACCATCCGCAACTTACGTGCAGAAGCAGATCTCAAACGAGCGATTAAAGCCTCAATTATCCTCCAAAGCGATAGCGAATCCGAACGTGAAATCTTGGAGCGCGGGAAAACTTATCTCTGCGATTTAGCGCAAATCGAACAACTTACCATCGTCGATAAATTAGCCGAAGAACCAACCAATATTGCGAGTGTCTTTGCTACCGTCCAAATTATCCTACCACTCACAGGGGTTATCGATCTCGAAGCCTTCAAAGCTAAAATCCAGAAAAAAATCGATAAAATTGATAAAGAAATCGAGTCAATTCATAGTCGATTAAATAACACCAAATTTATCGAACGCGCCACCCCAGAAGTAGTCCAACAAACCAAAGCTAGTCTAGTCGAAGCCGAAAAACAAAAAGAGATCCTCCAAGCAAGACTCCAACAATTCTAAAATCTCTCCGCGTTCTCTGCTCCCTCTGCGCTCTCTGCGCCCTAAAGTCTCTCTGCGTTCTCTGCTTCCTCTGCGCTCTCTGCGCCACTACCAAGGTAAACGACTACCATCCCAGGAAAAGAATTCCCCACTATCACTAATCTCTAATCCATCCATCACCGTTAACAATTGTCCCACAGTTCGATCGACTGAAAATAGTTTGTCGGGTGGGACATTGCGTTGAAAGGGAAGAGATAATCGCGTGTCTGTCGTACCTGGATGCAGGGCAACTAAAATCGCCTGGGGACAAGTTCGTTTATACTCGATCGCAGTATTCTTAATAAACATATTTAATGCTGCTTTCGATGCACGATAACCATACCAACCACCAACTTGATTGTCACCAATACTACCAACTTTCGCCGAAATAGTTGCGAGGATCGAGCGATCTTTATGCTTTAGCAATGGCTGAACTTGCTTGAATAATAATATTGCCCCAATACTATTAACTTGGAAATAACGTAACAGTTGTTCGCTGTTAATATGTCTTAAACTCTTCTCTGGCTGCATCTCACCCTCATGCAAAACACCGACAGAGTTGATAACATAATGAAGAGTAGATGTCTCAGTTTGAATCTTTTGAATCACCGCCGCAATTTGCGATTCATCAGTGATATCCATCTGAAAACAACACAATCGTGAATCTGTTATCGCCAATAACTCCGTCGCCGATTCCAC
>JAJAZF010000616.1 GCA_026785875.1 Chamaesiphon sp.
ACGGCTCGATCTTCCGGTTTGAAGGACAGGCGACAGTCTTTAACTATCAGGGTGGCCCAAACTATCGCGATTTGTATCCAGAGCCACCACCACCAGGGATGGTACCTTCATGTGCTGAAGGTGGTGTTTTAGGCATCCTACCTGGGATTATCGGCTTGATTCAGGCGACGGAAACTGTGAAGATTATTCTCGGTCAGGGGACTACTCTCAGCGGTCGGTTGGTACTATACAATGCCCTAGAGATGAAGTTCCGCGAGTTAAAACTTCGTCCCAATCCCGTCCGTCCAGTAATTGAGAAATTAATCGATTACGAACAGTTTTGTGGGATTCCTCAAGCTCAGGCGGCTGAAGCCGAACAACAAAGTATGTTAGCAGAGATGACTGTGACCCAACTCAAGCAACTCATCGATAGTGGTGCTGATGATTTTGTCTTAATTGATGTCCGCAATCCCAATGAGTACGATATTGCCAAAATTCCTGGTTCAGTGTTGATTCCGCTACCGGATATCGAAGATGGTAAAGGGATCGAAGCAGTAAAAGCAGCTCTCAATGGTCATCGCCTGATTGCTCATTGCAAGATGGGTGGTCGCTCTGCGAAAGCTCTGACAATCCTCAAGGAAGCTGGAATTGAAGGAACCAATGTTAAGGGTGGCATTCAGGCTTGGAGTCGGGAAGTAGATTCTTCAGTACTGGAGTATTAAATTCAGTTGACAGTTGTCTGGGCGGGGTACCCATAGTCGTTAAACAGTTGACAGTTGACAGTTGACATTTGACATTTGACAGCGATTCGCGCTCCTCGGCTTTGCCGTTCGCGCAGCGTCTCGCAGAGAGGGTTTAGCGGCGTTTTTATTCGGGGGTTCCCCCCGAATAAAAAAACGACAAGACAGCGAATCAAGAGAGCGAAGTTGTTAAGGGGGAGATTTAAATTCCCTCTTAACAACTATCTGCCTAAAGGTAGGAGGCTCTAAACCCTTACTGTTTGATAAGCCGACTGCCCAGTACAATTGTTGCTCTCGCGCCCTGGAGGTTTCCTCCAGATCTCGCTGTGACAAGACAGACAGTTGACAATCGCAATACCGCCTCGACTTCTAGCTAGAAGTGGGGGCGGTATTTAGTAAAATTAATTAAAATAAGTTGCAGATCCTTGACAACAAATGTGAATAGTATCTAGATTCAGTGAGTGTAGGGTAAATTGAGAGATAGTTATGGGTGACGCAAAGCGACGGAAAGAAACTGGAATACCTGAAGCACAACGGATTGTTGCTTGGCTACCACTGACGGTAAATCAATCAACAGAATTTGTGCGAGTCAGTACCAAAGGAGCTTGGATTGGGATTGGGTTATTAGTTTTCGGCTGGTTGATGGTGCGGTTGATTGGGCCGACTTTCGGCTGGTGGAAGAATGTGGGTTAGACTAGTGCTGAGTACGGTAATTAGGGTAGCGATCGCGCTCTACTTGACTGGTGATTAGGTGTCATAATAAATGTAGATATTTATATATTCACCTACTTATAATTGGTTCGGTCGATCGGATATGAACTCTTCAGAACAATCCTTAACTCGCTCCTATAGCCAGGAAGATGTCCAACAAATTCTGAATATTGCGCTGGCGCAGTATCCTAATGCAGGTACAGAATTGTCTTACGCGCAGCTATTGGAAATTGCCGATGAGTTGCGAATTGCGCCAGATACGCTCAAACTTGCTGAAAACAAGTGGCTCACCCAACAAAGTGCTAGCGAGAAATTTCAGGAGTTTGATACTTATCGTAAATCGAAATTTCAAGATAAATTAGGCAAATATACGATTACTAATGCTTGTTTGGTAGCATTAAACTTTCTGACTGGATTCGGTGTACCTTGGTCTTTATATGTACTGATTTTCTGGGGAATGGGGTTTGGATTAGATGCCTGGAAATTATTCTATCAGCGTCAGGGACAAGCTTACGATCGAGCTTTTCAAAGCTGGGAACGCAAACGCAAGATTCAGAAATCGATTACTGGATTAATTGACAAAATAGTTTAAGATGTCACTAGTGATCGGTGGTGGTGGGCAATGGCGACAACAATGTTTGTGTCTGTCGTGGACGATCCTCTGTGCGTTGCGGTTGACTAATTTGGATCGTAAACCGCCGTGGATAGATGAGTTTAGAACACTGGTTTTGATGCTAGGAAATAGTTTTAAGGAAATTCCACTCGATCTGAGAGCTTCGCACCCCAGTGGGCTTAAATCCCCAGCCTAAAAACTTCGCTGTCAACTGTCAACTGTCTTGATTCGCTGTCTTGTCGTTTTTTTATTCGGGGGGAACCCCCGAATAAAAACGCCGCTAAACCCTCGGGGAACCCTACGTGCGGCGAATCGCTGTCAACACTTCGACTACGCTCAGTGCAAGCTGTCAACTGTTAAGCGGGTAGTATCTGTCGAGCTTGAGGATAGTTTAAAGTCTGCATCGAACATCCAGATGTTCGATGCAGACTTTATCAGTTTTTAGCTGAAGCGACAAGTCATAGTGTTACATACATCCAAAACCTGGGCATACTCCTTATATAGAGAAGTGGTGTTTAACCTCAAACGATCGAGTCTAAATACCTAAAATCTGAGTGTAATAGCTTAGTCAAAAGTGTCATTGGATACTTGACATTGATACTTTTGCAGTATAGATTACTGTGTAAGGCGAATACAGTACGTTACTGTTAGTTTCCTTAAACCCCTTTTCTCTTTCCCTTGGTTGGATTTACAGATATTTACAGGCAGATTACTATGAAAATGACAACTCGCGTG
>JAJAZF010000617.1 GCA_026785875.1 Chamaesiphon sp.
CAGTTAGTGACTGATATTAGCTCGATTATTCAGGTTGATGTAGACCAGTTTGCAGGGATTGAATACGATGAATTTGCGGTGCGGGTAGCTGAGGTGGCGATGTGGCTAATCGATCACCAAATGAATATCAAGGTGAGTAATGAGTTTGGGCAATATTTTGTGCGGCTACCGCTAACAAAGGCGGCGAAGATCGTACATGGTAATTCATTACGGATTGATTGGGAAACTGTTATAGCTAAAGATAAGTTGGATTTCATTTTAGGGAATCCACCATTTATTGGGAAGCATCTCCAAAATGCCGAACAGAAAGCTGATATGGAGCTTGTTTGTCAAGGCGTAAATGGTGCTGGTGTTTTAGATTATGTGACTGCTTGGTACATCAAGGCGGCTCAGTTTATCCAAGATACAAATATTTGCTGTGCTTTTGTCAGTACAAATTCGATTTCTCAAGGCGAACAAGTTGGGATTCTGTGGCAAGAGCTTTACAATCGATACAAAGCTAAAATACATTTCGCTCATCGTACTTTTAGCTGGAAAAATGAGGCGAAAGGAAATGCAGCGGTTCATTGTGTGATTATCGGATTTGGATTACAGGATATTGAAAATAAGAAAGTTTTTGATTACGCTGAGATTAGAGGTGAACCAACGGTAAGAAAAACGAAGAATATTAACCCATATTTAGTAGAAGGAGAAGACTTAATAATTTTAAAAAGAACTAAGCCAATTTCTAATGTATCTGTAATATTAGCTGGAAATAAAGCAATAGATGGTGGAAACCTAATTTTTGATGACCGCGAAAAAGAAATATTTATTAACGAGGAGCCTCTGTCAGAGCAATACTTCAAAAAATTCATTGGCTCGGATGAATTTATTAATGGCAAGAATCGCTGGTGCCTGTGGTTGGTTGATGCCAAACCACAAGACTTGAAACAAATGCCTTTAGTGATGAGCCGAATTGATAATATTAGAAAATTGAGATTGGCTAGTACTGATAAACAGGCACGTTTTCTAGCAGACTACCCGACGACTTTTAGAGATAAGCATAATCCAGAATTAGCAATTATTGTTCCATTAGTTTCGTCTGAAAATAGAAAATATGTGCCATTTGGATTTATTAATAAGGATATAATTCCAAGTAATCTTTGTTCTTTTATCTCAGATGCAACCCTTTATCTTTTTGGAGTTCTCACATCTGAAATGCACATGACATGGGTAAGGTATGTGTGCGGAAGATTAGAAAGTCGCTTTCGTTATTCAAATACGATCGTTTATAACAATTATCCATTTCCTGAAAATATCAGCCACAAGCAAAAACAGAAAGTAGATCTAGCCGCACAAGCAGTTTTGGATACAAGATCAAAGTATCCAGATAGCAGTTTAGCCGATTTGTACGATCCACTGACGATGCCGCCGGACTTGGTAAAAGCACATCAGACATTAGACAAAGCTGTGGATCTATGTTATCGTCCACAGGTATTTATGAATGAATTGAATCGGATCGAATTTTTGTTTAGTTTATATGAGATTCTAAATACTCCTTTGCTCAAACCTGAAAAGAAACAGAAAGTGAAGAAGAATTAATTAGTAAAATTTACTTTGGTCGGAGGGTTTTATCGGTAATGGACATTAAGAGAAATACTAGTACTGTCTAGATTTGAGTGGTGGGCAGTGCCCACCCTACAAAGATTATTATTTGGCTCGATCGATCGATCGAATGTCATGAATTTTTTCTCGATACTAGATGATGAAAACGCCAGAAGAAGATGATTGCAGAAACACCAATTCCGATCGATTGTCCGAGCCATAAACCGCTACCACCCAGTGATGTATGAAAACCCAACCAGTAGCCACTGGTTAAACCAATACCCCAAAATGCTAACAAGCTCAGGATCATCGGGACGCGGGTATCTTGCAAGCCGTAGAGGGCACCCAGAATAATTTTTTGGGGGCCATCTAAAATTTGAGAAATGGCGGCAACTGTCATCATCCCTGTGGCTAAAGTGAGGACATTTGCATTGCGCGGATCGTTAATGTCAATAAAAATACCGATAATTTGCTGAGGAAATGACAGCATAATTATTGCCATAATTATCATAAATCCTAACCCGATCGCCGCACCGACATAACCAGCCCGAGTCGCCCCAATTCTACTCTGTTGCCCGATCTCATGTCCCACCCGAATCGTGGCTGCATAGGACATCGCCAATGGCACCATAAAGGTAATCGCGATCGTTTGCAGTACGACTTGATGAGCTGCGAGAACTTCGGTACCCAATAAACCCATCAAATAGGTAACGATCGTGAATAAGCCAATTTCTAGAGCCGTGGCAATCCCAATTGGTCCGCCCACGTGGATTAATGATGTTAATATCTGGCGATCGACTCGATAAATTCGCTGAAAAAATCGATAAGTTTTGAGTTCTTTTTGGGTCAGAATATAGCAAATTAAGGTCAGAAACATCGCCCAAATTGCTAAGACGCTGGCTATTGCTAATCCAGCAATTCCCAAGCGCGGACAGCCGAATTTACCAAAACCTAAACTATAATCGCCAATCGTATTAATCATCGTCCCACCGATCGCGATCGGCATGACGATGCGAGTATGGGACATCGCTGTGACGACACTCCGCAGCAGGGAAAAACCCAAGGCGGGAAAGAATCCCCACACCATGATATCTAGATAAGTATTGCCCAAAACTACTGTCGTTTCTGCCTGTCCCAAATAACGCATTAGCAAGTCAATATTGGCAATAAAAAAAGAGATCGGGATGGCTAAACCGATGACTAATAAACACCCTTGCCCAACGACGCGCTCGATTTGGTGCTGATTTCCAGCACCATAAGCTGTAGCAACGATCGGACTTACGCTCATTAACACCCCCGTCGCCGTATACAAAAATACACTAAAAGTCAGTGTTGCTAATCCTCCCGCAGCCAGGGTTTCTAGCCCCATCCTGCCCATCATTAACGTATCGACAAATCCGATCGCGGCTTGGGAGAGTTGAACGCCAGCAAGGGGAAGAGCTAGTGTCAGAAATGCTGTGACTTCACGATGGATCGGCGATCTAGTCAATGTGGAGCTACTTTTATTCATCGGCATTACTGGATCGGGGCATGATTGAGATAGAGATGGTCGATGGAAGATGAGAGACAATTGAATAATTACATCTACTCATATCTTGCACCAATACATCAAGACTAGTAAAATCAGAGATCTTAGGGTACCCATAAAGGGCACCCCTACAGGTTAATTGTGTAGGGGTGCCCTGTCTTGCCGTTTTTTTATTCGGGGGTTCCCCCCGAATAAAAACGCCGCTTTATGGGTACCCTGGAGCTACGGTTAGCACTAGTATTTTCAAACTTGTGCAAGATGTGAGCCTACTTAAATCCTCGATCGCCAAGCAGAAATACGAGGATTATTTAGGTAGATTGGGAAAATTCTGATCCGCTAGGTTGTTTTGTTAGGATCGATATTAATGAAGGGAAGTGCGCCATTGCCGCCCATCACTTGCGGGAATTTGCCGTCCCATTTATCGATCGCTTGCTTCTGTAACAATTCGGCGGTCAGAGTCTCCCGTAATAGACGTTGGGCTTCGGCTTGACCCTTGGCGCGGTTCACGTTGGCTTCGGCTTCTTGCTCGGCTTCCTGGGCGACGTAAACTGCTCTTTGAGCGCGTTGTTCGGCGATTTGTTTTTCTTCTACCGCTTTGGAAAATTCTGGCGAAAAGTCTAGATCGACAACGCTGGTATCGAGGACGATAATCCCGTATTTTTCTAGTCGATTACCGAGGGCAAGATCGAAGTCTTGTTTGAGTTCATCGCGCTTGGTAATTGCTTCTTCTACCGTCCGCCGAGCGGCGGCAATTTTAAAAGATTCTTGAGTTTGGGGGGCAATAATTTTCGAGACAATGTTTTGGAGGGTGCCTTGA
>JAJAZF010000618.1 GCA_026785875.1 Chamaesiphon sp.
AACTTTAACACCCTTCCAAAAAGCGACATAACCGCCAATATTTTTAGCTGCATCCTTAGGCTCTGGATAATACCAAGCAGCATCTGAATTAACTTCACCATTTACGTCAATACTATAATAGCTAGCTACGCCTTTCCAGCCACAAGTCGTGTGAGTATTGCTATCCTTAAAGTATTGTTTATCGATACTATCTGCTGGAAAGTAATGATTGTTATCGACCATAACTGTGGCATTGCTTTCTGCTAATGTGACACCGTTCCAAATTGCTTTAGTCATGATTTTAGCTATAAATGATCTCGATCGTAAACTACCCTCACTATAACATTCAACCCTCAGTGCCATTTACCGGATGACTTTGAGCCAGCAAATGAGCATTTACCGATGCTCCGATCGTATCGGCTAACAAATCTGCACTATTAATCACACCTAGCGAACTAGTATTCGATGCCATTGCTGCCATCCGTTGAGGATTTTGAAGGAGATTGAGGACTTCCACAGACAGAAATTGAGCCGTGAGACTTTCTTGGCGAAACAGCAACGCGCCATTAGCAGCAGCTAAAACATTGGCGTTGTGATATTGATGATCCTCAGCCGCGTAAGGGTAGGGAATCAAAATCGAGGGCGTACGAGTAATCATCAACTCATTGAGTGTCGCTGCACCAGCACGACTAATCGCCAAATCTGCCCGCTGAAATAATCCTGCCATATTGTCATAAAAAGGCAACACAATATACTGCGGATGTTCGATTTTCTCCAGTGGCGCATTCGCACCACCGACAATATGCACGATCGTCGCCCCAGCATCCAACCAAGTATTCACGCATTCCCGAATCATCTGATTGAGGGCTACCGCGCCTTGAGAGCCACCAACAACGACGATTAAGGGGCTGGCATCGGGAATGGCTAAATCGAGCGGTTGCGGGGTCAGGAATTGCTGGCGACAGGGAGTGCCCAGATAGATTGTTTTGGCGCGGGGGAGGTATTTACTCGTAGCGACAAAGCCGACTGCTACCTTGGTACAAAACGGACTGAGCCAGCGAGTAACTTTGCCAGGAATCGCATTTGACTCATGGAGGACAACTGGTAAGCCGAGGGAATAGCCAGCTAAAATGGCAGGTGCGGAGATATAACCGCCAGTACTAAAAACAGCATCAAATTTACCTTGTTTGAGCAGTTGGCGGACTTGAAATATCCCTCTAACCAATCCAGCCAAAGTTTTGAGTGTACTAATGCCAAATTTTCCTTGAAAACCACCGACACGAATCAGATGTAGCGGATACTCTTTGGGGACTAACTTTGATTCTAAGCGATCGGGTACGCCTAACCATTCAATCTGATATCCTGAAAGCTTTTGGGCAACTGCGATCGCGGGGAATACATGTCCCCCAGTTCCGCTTGCGGCAATCAGTAGCTTAGGAGCTGTTTTTGACACTAGTATTTTAACTCCTCACCTGCGACACAGCTATCTTAGCCGTTGGCGTAGCCTCTCCGCTAGAAGAATCGCTGTTCTGTTATCCTAAATGTACGATCGATCGGGTTATTAATCTCATTTTCGATCGAGATTAAGTAACACTCTGCCCTCACCCCTGAACCCTAAACCTGCTATGTTGCAATCCATCTACCGTCTTCCACCCTCTACTGTGTCTAAATCTTGGTATCGACTGGCAATTACGGCACTGGTTGTTGGTTGTCAGCAAGCTGTAGCCCTCCCTGTGCGAGCTGATAGCTCAGTATCGACTGCGCCTACAGCACTCAAAACGATGCTATCCAATATCGATGCAGCCGCAAATGGGCGGAAATTACCCGAACTCTCACGTTACTACAGCCCGAACTTCACTACCAGCGATGGCTTGAATAAAACAGCATGGCAGCAGTCGCTCGGTCAACTTTGGCAAAACTATAGCAATCTTACATATACCACCACCCTACAAGGCTGGCAGACAGTGGGAAATGGTTATACAGCTAACACTGTGACCAAAATTACTGGCGTTCAGAAAATGGATGGTAGAACCCTCAATCTCCAGTCAACCATTCAATCTCGTCAAAAGATTGTTGGGGGGCAAATCGTGCAACAACAAGTTCTGCAAGAACGCACCCAAGTATCGAGTGGTACTAAGCCACCCACGATCGAACTCAATCTACCAAATAAACTTCGATCTAATGCCGAATATAGCCTAGATGCGATCGTCAACGAACCCCTCGGTGAAGATGTGCTCATGGGTACAACTATCGAACAACCAGTTTCTGCTCAAGCATATGCTCAAGCACCCAAATATAAACTAGAGTTACTTTCGGCTGGCGGCTTATTTAAAATCGCTCGCGCTCCAGGCAAATCCGGCGATTATTGGTTCTCTACGATCTTTATTCGTCCAGGGGGGATGACTACTCTGACTCAGCGGGTTCATGTAATCAAAGGAAATTAGTCGTTGCTGCCAGCCGATCCTGAAGTAGCATCAGGGTCTAGAGCCAACGCCTGCATGTGCCTTCGTTTTTGAGGTAGGGATTCAAACCCCAGCTCAAAAACGAACTGATTACTGATTACTGATTACTGATTACTGATTACTGATTAATCGATCGATCCAACCTACTTACCCAGTAATTTCACAACCCCGATCCCACCGAAATATAAAGCTAAAACTGCACCTGCAAGTAAACTTTGAGTCAAGGGATCTGTAGATGGTGTCACAACTGCGCCTACAACCATCGAGCCTACTACCACACTCTTCCAACCAGACAGCATCGATTGAGAAGAGAGAATACCCAGTAGAGATAATAAAATTTGGACAACAGGTAGTTCAAATAGCAACCCTGTCGCAAATAGTAACACTAGGATAAACTCAAAATAGCGATCGATCGACCAAGCCTGTTTGACGACATCTGCCCCATAGCCGATCAGAAAATTGAGAGCAGCCGGAATCAGTAAATAATAAGCAAAGGCAATCCCCGCGACAAATAGCACCGACGAACCAACCACTACAGGCAGTACCAACTGTCGTTCGCGCCGTGTCAATCCAGGGATGACAAATTGGATGATTTGGTACAGTACCACCGGACTAGCTACTAATAAGCCACAGTAGCCAGCTACTTTGACTGAGACAAAAAAGTATTCACCTGGAGCGAGTTGGAGAAACTCGATCCCCATCGCCGGAACTTCTAAAATTTGGACGATTTGTTTAGCATAGACAAAACATCCCATCGCACCGATCGCTACAGCAATTATCCCGTAGAAAATTCGCTGGCGCAACTCTTCTAGATGGTCGAAAAAAGACATTTCCAATCCCATCGGATCGTCTAATTCGGCATTATTACTAGCAGCCAGATCGGGATCGGGCGACCATAGTGCAGTACTCAGTTCGGGATTGGCCTGAAAACCTTTGTCTACTTCTGAAGTCATCGAAGAACTTGTGGCGGAACTTTCCCCTAATTATATTCGATCTTAATTGCGCGATCGCGAGTCAGTCAATGCGCCAGCAGATACCTGCCTCAATCTGCCCGCGCTCATTGCCGCGACTCAGATCGGATCGTGCAGATTGAGGATGGACTGCACGATCCGATCTGAGTCAGCGATGGCGGCAGGGATCTGGGCAACAGCGCAACGATGCGATCGATATTGATTTGAGATTGCTAATAATTGCCGATGAGTGTTAATGGGTAACGTTTTCAATTTATCCCTGGATCTATTTGGGGATCGCCACCTTTGCTTATTGGGTCGGCGATCGATGATAATTAAGGATTGTTAACCAAATTTCCTGTATAGCCCGGTGAATAACCTGAGTACTGTCTCCGATACCAAGCGTAATTTCTACTCTCAACATACCCGCCCGATTAATTCGATTTATCGGCGGGTGGTAGAAGAATTAATGGTAGAAATGCACTTGCTTTCTACTAATGTTGATTTTGCCTACGATCCGATCTACGCACTGGGTGTAGTCAGTAGCTTCGACAGGTTTATGGCAAGTTATCGTCCCGAAACCGATAAACAATCGATTTTTGTCGCTCTGTGTCAATCGATGGGTGGCAATGCCGAGCAATCCCGTAAAGATGCTGCTGAAGTTCAAGAATTTGCCCGCAGTATGCAGGAGCAAGACATTGTTAATTGGCTGGCTCATCCGACTCCTGATGGGATGGGGGCACAATTAGCCAGTAAGATCGAATCGATCTCGAATAATCCTAAATTTAAATATAGTCGCTTATTTGGGATTGGTTTATTTACGATCCTCGAACAAGCAGCACCCGATTTACTCAAAGATGAGAAAAAACGTCAAGCTGCAATCTTGCAAATTGGTGAAGCGATGCACCTGCCTACTGAAAAAGTCCAAAAAGATCTAGATACCTATCGTAGCAATTTGGATAAACTAGTCCAAATGGAAGCGGTAATGTCGGACTTGGCAGAAGCCGAGCGCAAAAAACGTGAAAAACGGGCACAGGAAAAAGCAGCAGCTACTCCTGTGGCTACTGCTCCTAGTGAATCTTAGGGAATAGGGGATAGGGGATAGGGTTAAGGGCAGTAGCCTAAATATCTAGGTTTACCAATATTTATTGGTCTAAATTCTGTGCGATTAGTTCGTCGATCGCTGCTCTAAGCTTGTCTTGCCACTTTGGAATAGATCTGAGTCGTTCTCTAACTCCTGGCAAAACTTTAAGCTGAATTTGCGTTTTGTCGTAAGCTTGGCTATTGTCTGAAGCAAACTTAATTTTTGGCATTGACTTTAGTTTGAATATTCTGGTATACTAGAGAGTATAGCTAGTTTGACAGGTCGAGTCAATGCTTTTATCCTTCAAAACCCAACTCAAACCCAACAATAAGCAGATAACTCGCTTCCGCCAACATTGCGGCGTTGCCAGACACGCTTATAACTTTGGGAATGCGGTCATTCTAGACGCATTAGAGCGGCGAAAAACAGATGATTCAGTCAAGATTCCTTCAGCGATCGACCTTCACAAAAAGTTAGTAGCTGAGGTCAAAACTGAAAATCCTTGGTATTACGAATCTTCCAAAGCCAGTCCTCAACAAGCACTTACTGAAGTTCGCAAAGCTTGGGACAGATGCTTTAAAAAAGTATCCGCTCAACCCAGATTCAAGCAGAAAGGCAAGTCGCATGACTCTTTCTACTTGGAGCAAGGAACCAAAGCGAATCCTGGCATATCGAATGATGGTAAAAAGATTAAATTGCCTAAGATTGGATGGGTTAGATTAGCCGAACCACTACCGCTTGCGGCTGTTCATAATTGTGTGATTAGTCGAACTGCTGATAGTTGGTTTATTGCTATCAAATGTGAGATTGAGAAACCTAATGTCGAAGTGAATCGTCCATCTGTCGGTGTCGATATTGGGATTAAAGAATTGGCTGTTACCAGTGATGGTCGAGTCTTTTCTAATCCGAAGGCTTATCGACGGATGAGCAAGCGATTAACAGCATTGCAACGGGCGGTTTCTCGAAAACAAAAAGGTTCACTTAATCGCTCCAAAGCAGTGATAGCAATAGCTCGAATTCACGCCAGAGTTGCTAATATTCGGAAAGATGCCATCCACAAACTGACTACTCACCTTGCTAAAAACCACAGCGTTGTGAAAATAGAAGATTTGCATATTAAGGCATTTTTAAAGAATCATAAGTTAGCAGGTGCAATTGCTGATTGTGGAATGTATGAGTTCAAACGACAACTTGAATATAAGACTGAGAAGTTTGACAGTCAGTTAGTCTTAGTTCATCGATTCTTTCCATCTAGTCAGATTTGCTCTAATTGTGGGAATCATCGTCATAAAATGCCGCTCAAGAATCGAATTTATGTGTGTTCTGATTGTGGGCATACAGAAGATCGAGATCTGAATGCTGCGAAAAACATAGAACGCTGGTTTGAAGGTATTTTTATACCGGAGCGTTCTAGCTCTGATGCGGTCAGCTTGACCGTTAAAGTCTGTGGAGCAGACAAACCTCTCAAGTGTCAACTTGAGACTGCGATGAAACAGGAAGCGAACAGTAAGCCGATTCAACTGACGTTGTTCTAGGTTTACATAGGTTTCGCAGAGCGGAAGAGTCTTAATTCATTCCTGATGTCCCTAGTAGGATTAGATTTGTTAGCACCTATTTGCGGATCGATGCCATCATCGGTAACACGAGATCTGCTAATTCTGACTGATTGACAATCAGGCATGGCATGGCATAGCTCCCATAATTTCGACCTACAACCGCTGGAAAAGTCGGCTCATCCCTCAACGATCGCCAAGACCCTCCAGCAGCGTGTAGAATCGCCCACACAGCCGCTAGATCCCAGATTTTGGGAGTTGCTTCCACCCCGCCTAGACTCGCGCCAGCAGCAACCGCCAAGAAATTGTAAGTAGCGACTCCAAGCATCCGAATCTTACAAGGAAATCCTGGTTGCCAGATCTGGATGCTGCGGGCACACAAACTGAAAAAATGATTGCTACTAGGTAACTCCTGACTGACATGGATTGGAAGACCATTTAGATAGGCACCAGCAGGTAAATCTAATCCGGTATCTCCCGCCCAATAACCGTAAAAAGTTTGATTCACAGGTGGAAAATAGACATATCCAAACACTGGACTCCCATCATAAAGCAACCCGATCGAGATTCCCCATAATGGAATCCCTCGCGTAAAATTTGTCGTCCCATCCAACGGATCGATTACCCACGTCCAGCGAGCATCTGTAAAACCATGCTCGGCTTCCTCGCTCAAAATGGCATGATCGGGAAAAGTCTTGGCAATACTCGATCGAATCTCCGCATCCGCCCATCGATCGGACTCAGTAACTAGACTACCATCCGCCTTTTCCAATCCCTGCACGCGTCCAAAGTCTAACATTAGTCGTGCGCCTACTCTGTGAGCAGTAGTATGAGCAAGATCCAATACTCGATTCCAAAATTCCATGTTGTTTAAAGAGTTGATAGTTGATAGTTGATAGTTGATAGTTGATAGCGAAAAGTGCGTTCTTGGGGTTTCCCAACTGGGCGGGGTACCCGACCAGACAAGTAAAGCACCTTTTCAAGACAGCGAATCAAGACAGCGAGGTTTGTAGGATGGGGATTTATACCCCTAATTTTTGTTAATTTTGTCTATTTTCTCTAGCTTACTTGAGTCATTACGATCCGGTTCGCAGCGAACAATCGTCCCGCTGTGCAGTCTGGGTAGTAGGTATAGCAGTCGCCAAGGCGGTTAGGACATCGATTGTAGGGGCGGGTTTATGCTAGAGATGCCCGAAATTTACCGATAACTTCAGAACAAAACCCGCCCCAACCGCCAAGGCAATCGACAATCGATTGTAATATGTCCTAA
>JAJAZF010000619.1 GCA_026785875.1 Chamaesiphon sp.
ACTCAAGAGGCTTTCGATCTGTTGCTTTGCCTAATGGTTGAGCGACTCGATCGACAGCCTCTTTTGTTGTATGGTAGTCGCAGATCGGTTAGGACACTATAGATTCAGTCCGCACAAGACACAATCGTAGGCATTCTCCAGGTAGCGGATTAGATAAAATCTAACTTTACACAGATATTGATTCCACCGATGTCGGATTTAGTAAAAATGCTGCTGAACGTTGTGCTGTAGCTTCAGAAACCTGAATCTGAACGAGTGAAATCGAACTATCTTCCAACAAGAAATCGCGGACAGTGACATTATCACCACTATTAAATGTCGTCTCATAAAATACCTCACGAATCCCTGCTGAAATGATTAGCTTCAGACAAGATAAGCAAGGTTCTAAAGTCACATAAATAATCCCCCCATTTGTAGAAATACCATGTTTAGCAGCTTGAGCGATCGCATTTGCTTCGGCATGGACAGATCTAGATGGCAGCGTTTTACTAGCATTACAAGCACTCAATTCAGGATAACAATATCCCTGCGTCGTACAATGTACAGAACCCGAAGGAGAGCCATTGTAACCTGTAGCAATTACCTGACGGTCTTTGACTATTACCGAACCAACAGGAAAGGCTAAACAGGTAGAACGCGTGGCGGTTAATTTCGCCAACATCATGAAATATTCGTCCCAAGTTGGACGCGAAGAAATATCGTACATTAGGTTTTAGGCTTTAGCTGTAGGGTGTGTTAGCGTTGGCATAGCCTACAGGAGGTAATAGCGGCTCGCGCTCCTCGGGTTCCCCGAGGGTATAGCGAGACAAGACAGCGCGAGCGTACCATAATTGTAGAGTGGGCAGTGCCCACCAGTTAAATATCAGATGATTATAATACAGATATTAGTAAATTATTAATGGCTTCGGCGTGTAAATTTGAAATGTGAACGGGTTTTTTCCTGCCATTTTATCAGAAAAACTATTAATAAAATGTGGTGGTAGATAAGGCTCAAATTCCTTGTCAATCGAGTCTAGATTTCGAGGAAAGAATGTATCGCAATTATAGCTTTCTTCAAGACGGGAAAGATAGATAATGTCGAGATCGATTAGATTAAGTACCTGCTGATAGAGATTCGCTCCACCACAATAAAATATTTTAGTGTCATTAGCTAATTCTACATCCCCACAATTAAGATCGCTAGTAAAACTTAGTTCTGATGCTGGATATTTATCTGCAAATCGCGATCGATACTCATCGGCTGTGGATGTCACAACGATATTTTGCCTACCTTTTAGAGGAGCTTTATCTCGATCGAACATTCCATCAAAAGTCTTACGTCCCATCACGATCGTATTACCCATCGTCAGGTTCATAAATAGTTTTAGATCCGCTGGATAATGCCAAGGCATATAGCCATCTTTACCGATACCACCATCTTTATCGATCGCTGCAATTAGAATTTTTTGCATGATTATATAATTATTTTCTAAACTGCTACTGGTAATTTAATAACTGCGCCGTGTTGATAGTTTATCAATTGGATGCGATCGATATCATCATAAGTCAGATCGAATATCGATCGATCGCCTAATTGACTCAAATCCAATCGCGGTAATTCGTAAGCCTCCCGACTAGCAGCTCGATAAGGCTCGATATGATCGACATATATATGTGCATCAGTAATCGAGTGATAAAAATCTCCAGGTTCGAGATTGACTTCTCTACAGATTAGTAATAGTAATAATGAATAACAAGTTAGATTAAATGGATTGCCAACACAATGATCTGACGATCGCTGTTGGAGATGTAAATTTAATTTACCACCTTGATAATTTAACGTAAAACTGTGATGGCAAGGCGGTAACTTACTTACAGTTGCATTTGGTGGATACCAAGCTGTAATATGTAGTCTACGCGATCGAGGATTGCGCTTTAATTCATCAATTGCCCATCTTAATTGATCGAAACAAGGCAGAACTATGTTCTTTTCAGCATCAACAACTAAATCGTGTCGATATTTGCTACTAGCTAAATTAACTAACGATTCACCATCACACAAATAGTTACTATCTTCACGCCGAATTGGAGCCAAATAATCGGGAACTGGATAATATCGCCAAAACCTACCATAAGCAGTTTCCAAATTACCATCCGCATCACTCCAAGCATCCCAGATTTTAGTATGCTTTTGGAGATTGCGAATGTGCGGTTCGCCAGATAGATACCAAATCATTTCTGTTACCAAACTACGCCACTGAATCTTCTTGTGGGTTAGAATCGGGAAAGCTTCAGACGTGACAGGTAGCCGATAACTCAGTCCGAATAATGAGACTGTATCAGTGCCAGTGCGATTGGTTTCTCTGGTACCCTCGGCTAGGATGCGATCGAGGATATCTAAGTACGTCTGGTCTACTATGTTCATACACGATCGAGTGTTTTGCCAAAGCCTAATATTTTACCATGCGATCGCCTCACGCGA
>JAJAZF010000620.1 GCA_026785875.1 Chamaesiphon sp.
AACCCAGCTTCTTTATAACAAGTAAAAACTGTAGTATTTGGCAAATTCAATAAAGAGTTTAGATGGAAATCCATATTCAGGAGGAGTGTAAAATGTAGCTGTCGCTACATTTTACACTATTTTCCAGAGAGAGCCGAATCGCTCTCTTGAAAAGGTGCTTCACTTGGGCAAAGCCCAAGAACACTGGGCGGGGTACCCGCCCATCAGCACTTTTCGCTGTCAACACTTCGACTACGCTCAGTGCAAGCTGTCAACTGTCAACTGTCAACTGTTTACCAACCCAAGCTGGTGGACTTTAGGATCGCCGATCGGTCAATTCCGCCCGATCGATGTCAAAATAGTTCAGATAAACATTTATACGTCTCTTCAGATATGTTGAATAGCCTACAAGCAGCCTTTGCTAGTAACCAAGTCCTGAAAGTCATCAGTGGGTTGAATAATTTTGATCGCGATCGAGTAGCTGCGGTAGTCAGAGCAGCCGATCTTGGTGGTGCGACATTTATCGATATTGCTGCTGATGCTAACCTAGTCCGCATGGCACGTCAGCTCACCAATCTACCAATCTGTGTTTCTGCTGTCGATCCTCAATTATTCGTCGCTGCGGTAGAAGCTGGTGCTGACTTAATTGAAATCGGTAACTTCGATAGTTTCTACGCTCAAGGCATCCGATTTGAAGCGGATGAAGTTTTGAGCCTAACTCAGGCTACCCGTGCCTTATTGCCACAGATTACCCTATCTGTAACAGTTCCCCACATCTTAACCTTGGACAAACAAGTTGAGTTGGCGCAAGCTCTAGTAGCTGTGGGTGCGGACATCATCCAAACCGAAGGTGGTACCAGCAGCGCACCCACTCACGCAGGTACCCTCGGTTTGATTGAGAAAGCAGCACCCACCCTGGCGGCTGCTTATGAAATCTCTCGTGCAGTCAATGTACCCGTACTTTGTGCATCTGGTTTATCCAGTGTCACTGCACCACTAGCGATTTCTGCTGGTGCTGCGGGAATTGGTGTCGGTTCGGCAATTAACAAGCTCAACGATGAGATTGCCATGATTGCTGTGGTTCGCAGTTTAGTAGAAGCTCTAGCTGCTACTCGCGCCGCTGTCAGAATTTAATTGACTAACTCACATCTTGCACCAATACATAATTATTATTACTGCGGCAACCTAAGGGTACCCACAAGGGGCACCCCTACACAATTTAATCCGTAGGGGTGCCCTTAATGGGTACCCCGATCTACGCTAAGTAATAGCGATTTCATACTGATGCAAGATGTGAGGATACCTTGTAATAATTTCTTCGCTCAAGCCTAAAGCCTAAAGCCTAACCCCTAGATTGGGTTAGCCGTACTGACATCGATCGAACGATATCCGCTAAAATACCTAATAGCCTCCTTAGCGATCCTGGAACAATTGCTGTGCTTTCACAACTAATTGCTGACTTCCGCATCATTTTCGATCGAGATCCTGCCGCACGTAACTGGCTAGAAGTTATCTTCTGCTATCCAGGATTACAAGCCTTATCGCTGCACCGTTTTGCTCACTGGCTGTATCTTTTGGGCATCCCCTTTATTCCGCGCTTCATTTCTCATCTAGCCCGATTTTTTACAGGTATTGAGATTCATCCAGGTGCGACAATCGGTAAGGGGGTATTTATCGATCATGGCATGGGCGTAGTCATCGGTGAAACAGCAATTATTGGTGATTATGCCCTAATTTATCAAGGTGTAACGCTCGGTGGTACTGGCAAAGAAATCGGCAAACGTCACCCGACACTGGGGGAAAATGTCATCGTTGGCGCAGGTGCCAAGGTATTAGGCAATCTGCAAATCGGTAGCAATGTGCGAATCGGTGCGGGTTCTGTCGTACTGCGAGACGTACCATCAGATTGTACGGTAGTCGGCATTCCCGGGCGGATACTGTATCGAGCGGGCGAACGAGTTGGGCCATTAGAACATGGTAGTTTACCGGATACAGAGGCTCAAGTAATTCGGGCATTAGTCGATCGAATCGAAGGTTTGGAACAGCAAGTCCAGAAGATGCAAGTCGAACAAACTTGCAACGCGATCGTTCAAGGCATTGAAACCCCGTCGGCTGAAGAAATCAACATCCCCCAAAGTTGTCATTTGGAAGATCGAACCATCCGCCAATTTTTAGACGGTGCAGGAATTTAGTAGGGG
>JAJAZF010000621.1 GCA_026785875.1 Chamaesiphon sp.
ATTTACTTTGTCTTTTTGACGATTTCTGCTGCTACCTATGCACTCTTTAGTTTGGGGTTGAATTTACAGTGGGGTGTCACTGGGCTGATTAATTTCGGTCATGTGGCGTTCATGGCGATCGGTGCCTATTCTACCGTGTTACTCTCGCTTCAGGGCGTACCTATTCCGATTGCGGTATTAGTCGGTGCTGGATTGTCGGCATTACTAGGGCTACTAATCGGTATTTCCACCTTGAGACTGCGGGAAGACTATCTCGGGATTGTCACGATTGGGGTGTCGGAATTAGTGCGATTGGTAGCCAAAAATGAGGCTTGGCTAACTAAAGGTACTTTTGGGGTGCAAGGCTATCCAGTGCCGTTTGATTTCAAACCTGATTATCCCACTAGAATCTTACTTATCGTCTGGTTGACGGCGATTTGTGGGGTGGCATTATGGCAATTGTGGCTGTGGCTGCGGGTGAAAATGTCTGTGCGACTACTGGGTGGATCGATCGCGAGTATTTTTGTGCTGACTGTCTATGTCTGCGGTGCCTTATCGCTGTATACTTATGACCCTCGTGCGGGGCTAATGTTACTGACTTTAACTACGCTCACAGTAGTTTATGTTGCCCTCGAAAAGTTGGTACATTCACCGTGGGGACGAGTTTTAAAAGCGATTCGGGAGGACGAAGAAGTACCGAGAGCCTTGGGTAAGAATGTATTCTGGTACAAGCTCCAAGCCTTTATGCTCGGTGGTGCGATCGCCGGAATTTCTGGAGCATTTTATGCTTGGCAGTTCAGTGTATTTCCTGACAATTTTGAGCCATTAATTACTTTTAATGCCTGGATTATTATTATGCTCGGTGGTGCTGGAAA
Source organism: Chamaesiphon sp. (assembly GCA_026785875.1). Taxonomy (GTDB): domain Bacteria; phylum Cyanobacteriota; class Cyanobacteriia; order Cyanobacteriales; family Chamaesiphonaceae; genus Chamaesiphon. Next base: position 855 of record JAJAZF010000621.1, read on the forward strand.
TAATTTGGGGACAATCATTGGAGCGATCGTTTTCTGGGGCTATAATACAATTACTCGCGATGAGTCATTCAAGGTCATATTTCGTGCTCTACATCTAGATGATACTCAGCAAGGAGCATTTCGGGTGATGATTATCGGGTTAGTTCTGATGCTGATTATGGTATTACGTCCCCAAGGTATTTTGGGTAAGAAAGAAGAACTGACATTAGGTAAATAGTTAAATTAATTGATAATTGATAATTGATAATTGACAGCGAATTTCTGAGAGGATGAATGCGTCAATAGTTATAAAAATTAAAACTTTTCCATATCCTATATCCTATCCCCTGTTCCATGTCTAACCATTACATCCCAATGACGACTCAACCGTTACTATCAGCGCAAGGATTGTGTAAAACTTTTGGTGGTGTCAAAGCAGTTCAGCAAGCTGGAATTGAAGTCGCCACTGGAAGTATTACAGGTTTGATCGGCCCGAATGGAGCGGGTAAAACGACCTTCTTCAATTTATTATCTAATTTTATTCGGGCAGATTCTGGTCAAATCGAATTAAATGGTCGATCGATCGATCGATTGCAATCCTATCAAATCGCCAGACTAGGGATGGTGCGGACATTTCAAGTAGCCAAAGCTCTGTCGCGAATGTCAGTATTAGAAAATATGCTCTTAGGAGCTAAAGATCAGACGGGTGAGAAAATCTGGCAAGTATTGATCCAGCCAAACAAAGCGCGGATCGAGCAACGGGAGTTGAAAGACAAAGCGATGTCGATTCTGAGTTCTGTGGGGTTGAGTACCAAGGCTAATGACTATGCAGGATGTTTATCAGGAGGACAGCGCAAACTCCTGGAAATCGGTCGAGCATTGATGGCAGATCCTCAGTTGATTTTGTTAGATGAACCTGCTGCGGGGGTTAATCCGCGCTTGATTGAAGATATTTGCGGTCATATTCTCAATTGGCGTAAACAGGGTCTAACTTTCTTGATTATCGAACATAATATGGATGTAATTATGACATTGTGCGATCGAGTCTGGGTATTAGCTGAAGGGACTAATCTCGTCGATGGTACCCCAACTAAAGTTCAAAACGATCCCAGAGTGATTGAAGCTTATCTAGGGGTAGATTAAATTAATCGATCGCTAGGTGGATGTAAATGTAGAGTGTGTAAGGTGCAAGCCTAACACACCAGCATCCGATCCTCTATTTCTCAACTGTAACTGTAGGTATAATAACTTCTGGAATAACTGCGGGAGTTGACTTTTTCGCCTTAATTGGTTTAGTCCCAAAGGTTAATTTTCTGTCAACACAATCGACAAAAATTGTATCGCCTTCCCCAAAGGTAGTTTCTAGAATTTTAGTCGCGATCGGGTTTTGTAGTTCTCGTTGAATTGCGCGTTTCAATGGTCTGGCACCATAGATCGGATCGTAACCGACATCGGCGAGGTAATCTTGCGCCGCAGGTGTGAGTTGAATTTTGATTTTTTGGTCTGCCAACATCCGTTCGATCTGGTGAATTTGAATCGTGACAATTTGCCGCAATTCGGTTTTCTTGAGCGGTTCAAAGATCGTCAATTCATCGATGCGATTGATGAATTCTGGACGGAAATGTGTCCGTAGGGTATTGGTTACTTGTTCGCGCAGATCGTTGGTTTGAGTATTGTCACGCGTGGGATTGAGTAGTGTTGTCATAATCTGTTCGCTGGCAATATTACTCGTCATCACAATTACCGTGTTGCAAAAGCTGACGGTTTTACCTTTGGAGTCAGTAATCCGTCCATCATCTAGGACTTGGAGCAGGATATTAAAGACATCGGGATGGGCTTTTTCGACCTCATCAAATAACACTACCGAATAAGGATGACGACGCACGGCTTCTGTCAGTTGTCCGCCGTCTTCATGTCCCACGTATCCAGGCGGGGCACCAATCAAGCGAGAAACTGCGTGTTTCTCCATATACTCGGACATATCTAGTCGCACCATCGCATCATCGCTATCGAACAGAAATTCAGCTAGGGCGCGGGCGAGTTCGGTTTTACCGACACCTGTTGGCCCCATAAATAGGAACGATCCGATCGGTCGATTGGGGTCTTGCATCCCCGCCCGAGCGCGCCGAATTGCTGCTGAGACTGCGCTAACAGCCTCATGTTGACCGATGACGCGGTGGTGGAGGTGGGATTCGAGTTGGAGCAGTTTTTGGCGTTCTGAAGCCAGGAGACGGTTGACTGGAATTCCTGTCCATTTAGCGACGATTTCGGCGATATCGCCATCGGATACTTGTTCCCGCAGCAGGGTAGAGCCTTGAACTTGGACTTGGGCGAGTTCGGCTTCTTTGACACTCCGTTCTTGTTGGAGTTTGGGTAGTTCCCCATAGTGGAGTCGGGCGACGGTAGCCAGATCGCCAGTGCGTTCGGCTTGTTCGCTTTGGACTCTGATCCGATCTTCTTCCTCTCTGAGGCTTTTAATCCCATCGAGCAGTTGTTTTTCCCCTTGCCATTGGTTGGTAAGTTCGCCCTGTTTGACTTTCTGGGTGGTGATTTCGGTATCGATTTTATCTAGGCGTTCTTGGGTAGAGAGATAGCTGTCACCGCGCAGTTTTTCACCTTGGAGCGAGAGTTTCTCCATTTCCAATTGCATCACACGTCGATCGATCGCTTCTAATTCAGCAGGTTTGGAGGTAATCTCCATTTTCAGTTTAGCTGCTGCTTCATCGACCAGATCGATCGCTTTATCGGGCAAAAATCGATCGGCGATATAGCGACTAGAAAGAGTAGCGGCGGCGACTAGAGCCGAATCGCTAATCTTTACGCCGTGGTGAACTTCATACCGTTCTTTCAATCCCCGGAGGATCGAAATCGTATCTTCGACGGTGGGTTCATTCACCTGTACGGGCTGAAATCTGCGCTCTAGAGCGGGATCTTTCTCGATATATTTGCGATACTCATCGGTGGTTGTTGCGCCGATACAGCGCAGTTCACCCCGCGCCAGCATGGGTTTGAGCAGGTTGCTGGCATCCATCGCCCCTTGATTTCCACCCGCACCGACGACGGTGTGGAGTTCGTCGATAAATAGGACGATTTGCCCAGCGGATTCAGTGACTTCCTTGAGTACCGATCGTAAGCGTTCTTCAAATTCTCCCCGTAGTTTAGCACCCGCGATCAGACTGCCCATATCGAGCGAGATTAAGGTGCGATCTTTGAGCGATTCGGGCACATCGCCATTGACGATCCGTTGCGCCAATCCTTCGGCGATGGCTGTTTTCCCCACACCTGGCTCGCCGATCAATACGGGGTTATTTTTCTGGCGACGCGATAGTACCTGCACGACGCGGCGAATCTCTTCATCTCGTCCGATTACAGGATCCATTTTCCCGGCTCTGGCTGCTTCGGTGAGATCTTTGCCGTATTTAGGTAGAGCGTCTCCACTGGTTTCGGTTTGGGTTGTGGCTTTTGGGACTGCACTCCGCACTTGTTTGATGGCGGCTTCTAGTTGAGCGCGATCGAAATTAAATGCTGTGAGCAATCGCCGACCGACTCGATCGTCCTCCATCAAGGCTAAAATCAGATGATCTACACCAATAATCGGGTCTTGCCAACTCTCTCTGGCGGCTTCTGCTCGATCGAGTAATAAATCTAAATTCCGCCCTAGATACAAGTCTACAACTCGATCTAACCTCGGCTGACGGGTAGTAAATTCCTGCAATTGCCGCGCCAATTTCTCAGCATCCACCCCCACGCGCGCGAGAATTTTGGGAACTGCATCCTGTTGTTCCAACAGCGCAATCGCGACGTGTTCGACTTCTAAGTTCTGATTGAACGATCTCCTGGCTACTTCCTGTGACTTAATGATTGCATCCCAGGCTTGGTCTGTAAATTTGGTAGGATCTGTAGGCTGCATGTCTGGGGGATGGCGATGAGTCTGAGCTTGTCTGTTTAGTATATCAAGGAAGTCCAATTCGCTGTCGCCGCTCTAAAAAAAGGTGCCTGTAGCTGCAATCATCAGGAGGCTTGGCGTATAATTGTTATGTTCGATCGAAGTCGCATGGCATGAGTCACATCGCAGCATCAAAACATCCACCAGACAACTCATGACATACTTATTAGCAGGCGATCTCGGTGGTACAAAAACGTTGCTCAGACTGGTTCGATCCGCATCACCAGCCAAAGTAGAATTCCAGCAATCGTATCAGAGTCGAGAGCATAGTAACCTAGTCTCAATCGTCCAGCAATTTTTAGCAGCAGCCCAAACCCAAGGACTGGAGATCGCGATCGAGAATGCTTGTTTTGGCATCGCTGGAGCGGTAATCGATCGAGCCTCACATTTACCAAACCTCGATTGGCACCTCAGCGCGGACAAGCTTGAGCAAGAATTACAGATCCCCCATGTCGAATTAATCAACGATTTTGTGGCAATTGGTAATGGTGTCGCTCAACTGCATCCAGAAGACATCCACACCATTCAAGCCGGACAACCCCTAGCAAATGCACCAAAAGCAGTAATTGGAGCGGGTACTGGTCTAGGTCAAGGCTTTCTGATTTACAATGGCACGGATTACCAAGTAATTGCTGCTGAGGGCGGACATACAGACTTTGCTGCTCGATCGATCCAGGAATTTGAATTATTTCAATATATCTGTCAGCATAAACAGATCGATCGAGTCTCCAACGAGCGAGTGGTTTCTGGTCCTGGCATTGTCACTATCTACCAATATCTGCGCGATACTGGCAACTTATCCGAAACACCTGAAGTCGCTCATGTAGTCAGACTCTGGGAAGCTCAAGCCGAGCAATCGGTCGATCCTACTGGCTTAATTTCTGCCCTAGCGATCGCCAAAACCGACCCCCTATCCCAAGCTACCATGCAGATGTTTGTCTCTGTCTATGGTGCTGAATCTGGGAATCTCGCGCTCAAAATCCTCCCCTATGGTGGACTATATCTCGCTGGCGGCATCGCCGCCAAAAACTTATCGCTGCTGACTGATGGAACTTTTCTGACGGCATTCAATCACAAAGGTAGAGTCAGCGATTTATTAGCCAAAATTCCCGTTCATGTCATCCTCAATCCCCAAGTTGGTCTCATGGGTGCTATGGCACAGGCAGCTAAACTAGGAATTAGGGATTAGGGGTGGAGATCCGTCCTGAGTGTACCGGATCTAACAGTTTTACTCCAAGTATTCTGTTAGACTGCGATCTATAATTAGAACATTAGTACGCCGATCGTCCGGCTTGTCTGAACTGCCATATTAGCAGTGGATCTATACACCTGAGCCGATTTCAACTCCAAAGTCGATCGAGGATCGACTTTGGATTGGAGATATTAGCTAAGTAGAGAAAAAGTATCCCAAGTATTAATATTGTCAATGAGACAAACATTAAAAAATAATAAAGGTTATAATAAGCTGTAGTGGTGCTAATAAAAGGAGGTCTATGTTTCTTAGACTAGCAAATCAACATCAAGAATTTGTCAAAGATTTAGTAATGAGCCTTCAGGCTCTAGCTACTGTATTGGAGCGACGCGGCTATGAGGCTGCCTGTTACACCTGTGGCGATCGCATGAACAGTGCCAACTTTATGGTGAGTTTGGCTCCCAACCATTTGATCCGGTTCCTAGTATCTGACTATGGGATTACTTGGACAGAACTCCGCGACGATCGCGAATTAATGAAGCTAGAAGGCGCAGAAGCGATCGCCCAACTGCAAGAACTCGCCGACTTACTCAAAGTTAAATCACAGTCCGATGCAAACGTATTAGTCGGCTAATCGTCACCGATCGAGTCGAGCTTGAGATTCAATCTATTTATTTGAGATGTGGAATTAGTGTGCGTGCCAACAACTATCGCAGGTAATTCTACACCTTGATGATGGGTCGATCGTCATATTCAGCCTAGACGGAGTTGACTATTTAGCGATCGACTGGTTGATGACTGGATGTTGACCATAAAAAGGTACTGCCATCGACCAGTGCGGACGCTCCCCTCGATCGTATTCCATCCGTGCCAAAGCTAGCACACCAGCGAC
>JAJAZF010000622.1 GCA_026785875.1 Chamaesiphon sp.
AGTCATCATATCCTCTCAATCTAGTTGCTTTCATTATCTCAAATTCTATCTGTATTTACCTTTTCTCTCCAAGTCTCTTTTTGTTTAACCTAGTACAAAATATTTATCTCTGATCGCCAGAATAAAAAGTGGGATGCTCCCGATTCGAACTGCGGACGCTGTCGAAAAATATTATGCAGACTCAAACTGCGGAAATTGAAAAAATGCGTCAATTATCTAAAACTTTAGATCGATCTAAATAGGCAACTTTATCGTGAGGAGTGTTTGTATTGATAGGCAAATTACTCCGATCGGGCAGAGAGCGGTCGAAGCTATGTCGATTTTGAAACAAGATAAATCCGGCTACTACTAATAAGAAATAGCCAAATCCTGTTTGTAGTTGTTGGGCGGAAACAAATCGAGCTAAATAAGTTCCTAACAGCGTACCGATCGTGTCAACAGTATTTTCTTCACACACACTGGCTAAATACCCGCCGATCGATTTGCAATTCTCAACTATCAGCGCATCTGGCAATCGCTGATACCGTTGTAATCGATCGATGAAGTTTTATGTTTTTCTTGGCTTGAACACATTCTTTTATAGCAATATAGTAGATAAGTAAGTTATATCGAAACATTTCAGAAGTTCGATTGTCAATAATTATTTTTTTAAACTTAACCTTTTAGGAGTCGCAATTATGGCTCGTGTTGTAGTAATTGGTGCCGGATTGGGAGGGCTACCCGCCGCTTATGAAATGAGACATGCTCTGCCCTCAGAGCATCAGGTGATATCGATCTCAAATCAATCGAAATTTACCTTTGTGCCCTCACTACCTTGGGTGGGATTGGGTTTGCGATCGCTCTCAGAAATTCAGTTAGATCTAAATCAAATCGTGCCCAAACATGGTGTTGAATTTATTCATGCTCCCGTGACAGCGATCGATCCTAGAGCGCGACAGATCTCCTTACCAGACAGGACGATCGACTACGATTATGCCGTAATTGCAACGGGGTCAGAATTAGCTTTAGATGCTTTTCCTGGCTTAGGCCCCGAACAGGGTTATACCCAATCAGTTTGTAATCCTTACCATGCGTTGCTATGTGCCGAGGCGTGGGAGAAATTCTTAGACAATCCAGGCCCGATCGTCGTCGGAACCACACCGGGAGCTAGTTGTTTTGGGCCAGCCTAAGAGTTTGCAATGTTGATGCGACATACCTTAAAACAAAAGGGGTTACTCGATCGCGCTCCCATCACCTTTGTCACAGCCGAACCATACGCTGGACACATGGGGATTGGTGGGATGGCAGATTCCCGCTGGCTCATCCGCAAATTGATGGCAGAGCGGGAAATCGAGCTACTGGAAAACACGGCAATTTCTCACTTTGAGCCAGAGATGCTGCATTTAGCAGACGGGCGCACCTTACCCTTTAAGTTTGCCATGTTCCTGCCACCCTTCCGAGGACAGAAATTTTTGCGGGAAGCCGCAGGTTTAACAGATGCTAAGGGGATGATTCCCGTGTTACCCACCTATCGCCATCCCGAATTTGCGTCGATCTATGCTGTCGGGGTGGCAACTCAACTCGATCCAGTGGAAATCACGCCGATTCCCGCTGGTGTGCCCAAAGTTGGCTTAATGTCCGAAGAGATGGCTCTAGCTGTCGCCCATAACATTGCGCTAGAGTTGGGTGTAACTGTGGGCGATCGAGTTAAGCCTACACTCCAATCTGTTTGTTTTGCTGATTTTGGCGATACTGGCGCACTGTTTATCGCCGATCCACTCTTGCCTGATGCGGCGGGTAATCGCCATCGGGCAATGACACTCACCGGATTTTGGGTGTCCTGGCTCAAGTTGGCTTTTGAAAAATATTTCCTCATCAAAATGCGCTGGGGCTGGACGATCCCTTGGTTCGAGCGATGGGGCTTTCGGGCGATCGGGTTGCCTCTAGTGGAGCCGATTTCAACGGATATTGCTATTCCGACGACGGTTGAAACGGTCAATTGATATTAATTAGTAACTTGAGTAACTATGGAACCGATTCAGATTTTGCATTTTTCCGATCTTCTCTGCGTTTGGGCTTATATTGCTCAAATTAGATTAGATGAATTGAAAACTACTTTTGGCGATCAAGTCTCGATCGAGCATCACTTTGTCACGGTTTTTGGCAATACCCATACTAAGTTAGAAGATCGATGGCGCGAACGAGGTGGCTTGCAAGGCTATAGCAACCATGTAAAAGAGAGTGCCAAAAAATTCACTCACATTACCATTCATCCCGATCTATGGACTCAAAATATTCCTGCTTCATCAATATCCTGTCATGTGTTTCTTCAGGCAGTTAAACTCTTAGAACAACAGGGTGAGATCGAACCATCAGCACGGATGTTTGACAAGACGATTTGGGCAATTCGGGAAGCATTTTTTACCGAAGCCGCTAATGTAGCCGATCGCCGAATTCAATTGGAAATCGCCGAAAAATTAGGACTGCCGATCGCCGCAATTCAAGCACAGATCGATAGTGGGGAAGCTTATGCTCAACTATCTCAGGATTTAGATTTGGCGAAAGAGCATACAGTGACTGTCAGCCCGACGATGATTTTTAATGAAGGACGACAACGACTAAATGGTAATGTGGGCTATCGGGTAATCGAAGCCAATATTCGGGAATTACTCGATCGTCCTTCTGGCGAACAATCTTGGTGTTAATTCACGAAAAATATTAAAATTAAACACTATCGATCTCAATACTTCTCGGTCAAGTCGTCAGCATTTCTTAACCGAGAGGTATTGCTATCGCTCCAACCTATCGCGACTGTCTCAATAATTCCAGACTGCGTAATTGTCGATCTTGCTGTTGAGATTGCTGCAACAGTGAGTCATAGACCAAATCGCATAGTCCAAATAGAATCGGATTATCGATCCGATAGTAGACACAGACTCCTACTTGTTCGCGGGAGACTATTCCCGCCTGAGTCAAAATTTTCATGTGCTTGGAGACATTTGCCTGTCCTAAACCTGTTGCTTCCATAATTTCGGTCACATTCTTCTCACCCGATTTCAAACAACAGGCTATTTGCAACCGACTGACTTCAGACAAAACCTTAAAAAATTCTGCCATTAAACTTAGTGCTCCAGGGGAAATTTGGGTGATTTCCCAGTCATCAGCCGGAGTGGAGATCGTTGCTAGGGTGGTGCTTGAAGGCTGCTCGATCGGTTTGCTGGACATAGAAATTGAAAAATTCGTGGAATGGTAAATTAGTAATAATAATTATATTCCCATATAGTGAAATATGGTAGAAATTTTCACCTAGCCAGGTCAGGTTGGCACGATCGAGTTAACCAATGTATCGATTAAGCGATCGGATTCCAGATCGGTAATCTTACTATCTAAATTATATTGCTATATAGTGATATAATTAATTTATTGATTCGCGATCTGGCGGCGACGGCAGTAGTGTCCGAGCATTTCAACCAGTCGCAGGAGCGGAATAGTCGATGGCAACAGTCCTAGAGTTTCAACAGTTTGAAACCTTGGCAAATCGTTTCAAACTCCTATCAGAAC
>JAJAZF010000623.1 GCA_026785875.1 Chamaesiphon sp.
ACGCCAATGCCCTTTAGTACTGGCTTGCATCCTTACTTCCTCGCGCCAGATAAAGATCGGCTGACATTTGAGATCGCCGCAGATAGCTATCAAGAAAAACAAACAGGTGAAGTTCACCCCTTTGCAGGATTTGATTTTAGTCAAGCTGAAATCGATGCTGCTTTTACCAACGTCACGGCTAATACTGCGACAGCTACCGATGCGGGGCAAAAGTTAACTCTAAGTATGACAACGAGTGCTGATTATCACACCGTGGTGTTTTGGACTGTCAAAGGTAAGGATTTCTATTGTCTAGAACCTTGGACGGCTCCCCGCAACAGTTTAAATACAGGGATCGATCTGCTGCATGTCTCTCCAGGACAGACTTTGACTAGTAACGTAACTTTTGCCGCAAACTTTAGTTAAATTAAAGTTGTCAAACTTCAAACCTGTATGCTATATTGATAAAGGTCTAGTAATGACAGACCGATGGGACGCTAGCTCAGTGGTAGAGCATTCGGCTTTTAACCGATTGGTCCCGAGTTCGACCCTCGGGCGTCCCATAATTAAATTAATATTTCGATCGAGGGAGTAGTCTAGTACTGCTCCATTTGTTGTAGGGTGCTGATTTGTGACGATCGCAGCTTGCAATAGCACAGAGATAGTAGTTACAGCGGATATCTGAGGGTGCCGTGGGCGATCGCACTAATCATATATTTGGATTGATGAGATCGATCGTCCAAACAATCCCTGTTAATTTTATTTACCGTAGGGTGTATCAACACTCACAGATCTTTGGTAAAGTATCCTTAGTTAAGATCGTGGTTTGAAGATTCTCTTTCGCCAGCTCTGCCAGCGAAGGTCGATCGAATATTAAAGATTTAAATATAGGAGGAATTTCTAATGGCACTCGTCCCATTGCGGCTTTTGCTGGATCACGCGGCTGAAAACAGCTACGGTATCCCAGCATACAACGTCAACAACATGGAGCAGATCCAAGCAATCATGCAGGCTGCTCAAGAAACTGACAGCCCAGTTATCTTACAAGCATCCCGTGGAGCCAGAAACTATGCTGGTGAGGCATTCCTGCGCCACCTAGTTTTAGCCGCAGTGGAAACCTATCCAAACATTCCCATTGCCATGCACCAAGATCATGGGAATAGTGCTGCAACTTGCTACTCAGCAATGAAACAGGGCTTTACTAGCGTGATGATGGATGGCTCATTAGAAGCTGATGCCAAAACTCCAGCTAGCTTTGAGTACAACGTAGAAATTACCCGTCGGGTAGTAGAAGTCGCTCACGCAATCGGCGTGAGTGTAGAAGGCGAACTAGGTTGCTTGGGTTCCCTCGAAACAGGGATGGGCGAAGCTGAAGATGGACATGGTTTTGAAGGTGCGCTTTCTCACGACCAACTGCTCACCGACCCCGATGAAGCAGTACAATTTGTCGAAGCTACTGGTGTCGATGCTCTAGCAGTCGCGATCGGTACTAGCCACGGTGCTTACAAGTTTACCCGCAAACCAACTGGGGAAATCTTGGCAATCAGCCGGATCGAGGAAATTCACAACCGTTTACCCAACACTCACCTAGTCATGCACGGTTCTTCTTCTGTGCCAGAAGATCTACTCGCACTGATTAACAAGTACGGTGGTAAAATACCTGAAACTTATGGCGTACCTTTAGAAGAAATTCAAAAAGGGATCAAGTGCGGCGTACGGAAAGTCAACATCGATACCGACAACCGTCTCGCGATTACCGCAGCCGTCCGTGAAGCTCTAGCAGCCAAACCAGAAGAGTTCGACCCTCGTCACTTCATGAAACCATCGATCAAATACATGCAGAAAGTATGTGCAGAACGCTACAATGCGTTTTGGTCTGCTGGTAATGGTAGCAAAATCAAAACTGCATCCTTGGACGAGTTTGCAGCTAAGTATGCTAAAGGTGTCTATCCTGCACCTAAAGTTACTGTCAGTGTCTAATTTACTTAATTAAATTAGGTGAGAACATAAACCCGACTTCTTCAAAGAAGTCGGGTTTATTACATTTTATGGGCATTTAGCTACATCAGTTAGATAGCTCGATCCTATGGAAATCTGGCGTTGCTGAATCGGGGTATGATTTCTCTGTAGGGGTGCCTATGAGTGGGTACCCTTAATCGATGCGGGGTAAGCACAAGGCATTACCCCTACAAAAATTATTTGTGCGTTTCATACCTTAATTCAGCAACGCCTCAAATCTAACTTAGTGGTGCATTTGTAGTGAGTGTATCTAATTTATCTAATAATCTCAAACCTTCCTTTGCATTTCCTCTAGCTGCCATTATTTTGAATCTGTTATAGTTATCGAACTCAGCCAAAGCAATGGTCGAGAGTTCTTCAATCAGCTTATTCATACTGATACCTCTAGCTTCTGCAAGTTGCTTCAGTCTCAGGTGTTTATCATCTGGAATCCGAACGGTTAAAGTTGCCATCTTTTATTAGATCCTAATAATTTGTTCTGGTTTGGCAATTAAGATATCAGGAAAAATCAGTTCTGCTTTCTGAAAATCTTTGATATTATTAGTAGCAACTAGTTTGGCATTGCCCGCTACAGCTAATTCAATGATGTGGTTGTCACCTTCATCTTTCAAATTAGGTCGCCAAGAGTAGTAAATATTAATCCATTCACTCACACTGAGAAAGGCTGCGAGTAAATCGAGAATTTCAGTTCGATCGAGTGGACATCTAGCAACAATTTCTTCACGTTCCATCACTGATTCGTATTCAGAGAATAGTGCATTGCCCATTAAAGGTTGATATTCACCCAGTAAACAACGTCGAATCATTTCCCGATTTTGACCCTGAGAAATAATTATCGCACCAATAAAAACGTTGGTATCTATGACAATTCTTGTGCTCATCTAGCGATGATAGCATATATGATAGCATCTGTAAGCTACTAGCAACCGAAGAATATCTTCTAGTTGTTGCTGGCGTTGGTATAGCCTCCGATCTGGAGATTCGATCGAAACGACGATCTCATCATCGATAAAACTGGGTAGGCTATACTAAACACGGATGGGAGCTAGACTTTATACAAAGTGATTCAAACCTTTGCAGAGTAAATCTTCGAGCGTTAAATAAAAAGTCCATCCTTTAGCCGTTTTTAGTATAAGTACAGAATCTTTGATTCTCCGCCACATAGCCAAGATTTCGTAATGGAACAAGTAGAGTTAGAACAAATCATCGAACGAGCTAGTCAAATTCTGGATATTTGGCGGATCTGAATTGGGTTAGCGATCGGGTTTACCGCTTTCAAACGGGCATTTGAGCCATCCCAGCCAGCATAGTGAGCAGCAGGAAGTTGCGAATAACTGCTATGATGAACACGATCTTATCCTTCACAACAAAAAGGCAAAGAATAATATGGCGCAAGCACCTGTAGCTCCGGTGGTGCTAGTAATTTTGGACGGTTGGGGATATCGCCCAGATATCCACGGCAATGCGATC
>JAJAZF010000624.1 GCA_026785875.1 Chamaesiphon sp.
AAATCATGATCGACTAGTTGCAATTGAGCTACAGCTTCTTCGATCGTCAATGCAGACATCGCAAAATATTTAGTCCGAACTACCTCTGCGGGTAATGTCGCGGCACGATTGTCTGTGAGATTATAATCTAATAGTTCTAAATCTAACTCTAGCTCTTCTCCTAGATCCTTTGATAAATCTGTCCGATCTTTCTTGGTAAAATTGCGCTCTTTATACTTACGTAATTGGCGAGAAATTTTGTCGGCAACTAAGTCGATACTTGCATATAAATCTTCGCTGGCTTCTTCGGCACGGATCGTTGCACCATTGGCATAAATTGTTACTTCAGCTACTTGTGATGCAGCAATCCGAGGATTTTTAGCAACTGATAGATTAATATCGATCTCGGTTGTAAGTTGTTCAAAATGGCTGACTGCCTTTTCGATTTTTTGATGTACATAGTCGCGGATGGCATCGGTAATGTCGATGTTCTTACTCTGGAGCACAAGCTTCATAAGCATCTCCCACTGGATATGATATTGTATTTAAGGTTGAGATAGGCAGAAAAATCGTGGAAACTTTTGTTTCCTCTGTAGCGAATTTTACTTACTATGATGACCGGACTTTCCCATCCTGTTTGACAGTTTGGAGTCAGGTTTTATGAATGATTATCCACTCTTCGGATAATGTAACTACCTCACCTTTTGTGACTAACTATACATTAACATCTTATTGAGCGATCGCAACATTAGTTCGATCGTCTAGCCCAAATACTTTGCATTTTGTGACATTCATTCACATCTGGCATAGTAACCCATCTCCTTTACAATTATTGTTAGCTAGCTGACATTTTAGGGGAGCGGGGATAGAGAGTTTGTTGAAATGAGAATTTCATCATTGGCTCATCGATAATTTTTGTGGGCGCATCTCAACCCCTACCCCGATTCCCCATTCCCTACCCTCTATCCCCGATTCCCGCCATGACTGCCATGATTCGCGTACCTGCTACCACTGCTAATTTAGGGGCAGGATTTGACTGTATCGGTGCCGCTTTGAGCCTGTATAACGAGTTTACCTTCACCCCGATCGAGACACAGAGTCTGGTTATTGCTGTGCAGGGACTCGAAGCTGCTAAAGTCCATACCGACGATCGCAATCTCGCTTATCAGGCTTTCCTCAAACTTTACACTCAGATCGATCGAGTCCCCCCAGTAATTCAACTTGAGATTAAATTAGGCGTACCCCTAGCCAGAGGATTGGGTAGTTCAGCCACAGCCATCGTTGGGGGCTTGCTCGGTGCCAATACTTTGGCGGGAAACCCCCTCTCACCAGCCGCAGTGATGCAACTAGCGATCGAGATGGAGGGACATCCCGACAATGTGGTACCAGCTCTGATTGGCGGTTGTCAGTTGGCGGCTACGGCGGCGAATGGGTGGGCGATCGCGGATATTCCTTGGCATAGTAGTATCGTACCTGTGGTTGCTATCCCCAATTTTGAACTATCCACAGCCGAAGCTCGGAGCGTATTGCCGACAGAGTATAGCCGCGCCGATGCGATCTTTAATACCGCTCATTTAGGTTTGATGGTGCGCGGGTTGGAGACAGGTAATCCCGATTGGTTATCAGCCGGATTGACCGATCGCCTCCACCAACCCTATCGTCAAAAACTAATTCCTGGCTATACTGACGTAGAGCAAGCTGTAATTGCGGCTGGGGGCTATGGAATGGTAATTAGTGGGGCAGGGCCTACTCTACTTGCTTTAGCTACCGCCGAATGCGCTGAAGCTGTGGCTACGGCAATGACTCAAGCCTGGGCAAAACATGATATTGAAGTATCAGCTCGATCGCTAGCTGTCGATCTGCAAGGGGCAAGATCTTGCTAAACTGCCATATTTAGGTCAACGATCCAGATATTCTCGATCGCTCAAAATCGATCGGGGGATAAGAGACATCAGTTGGGTAATCCTTTAGGATAGAGTTCGCACTTTAATCCCCATCTGATGATAACTTACCATTCATGAAGGTGAAGAAAGCTAGTTGAGCATAAGCATAGATAACTAGCGAGGATGTGGAAAATCGAGAGATATAACCCGCATCCTCACGATAGTTGTGATGAAATCCTCGGGTAAATTTACTCGATGGAAGAAGTCAAAGAGGAAATTCGGCTCAAGATTATTTATCCGCTCACCCATGCCGAGATGTATCGTGCCTATGGTAAATCGATCGGAGGTGGAATTCTATTATACGGCCCACCTGGATGCGGCAAAACCCATTTAGCTAGAGCGACTGCGGGAGAAATTCAAGCGGAATTTATTTCCGTCGGCTTGAATGATATTCTGGATTCGTCGCCCAGGGCGGTTCGATCGCATCCTCCTCGTACCACCCCCAGATGCCGCCGCTCGTGCTACTATTCGCTGTTTTATAAGGTCTGATTTAGAGCCTGTATTTACTCCGATCGAACAATCTTTAGCTCTCAATCCTGAGTATTTACCGACACTCAATCTTCAGACTAGATTACTAATTAGGATCGGCAAAAATCGGCAGGCATTAACAAGTAGTCTGTCTGCCTTGAGCATCGATCCTAATGATGAAGATGCTCACAATTTACACGGTCAAATGTTAATTAAATATGGGAGATATTCAGCAGCAGTTGATTCTTTCAAATCTGCTCTGAGGATCGATCCTACTCTTAAATCGGCTAAAAAAGGATTATTAGAAGCCATGCGATCGCAGTATTGGCTCTATCCTTGGATTAGTATCACCAACTGGAGAGGTAGATTAGTACTTTTCCTGATATTTCCCTTTTTAATTGTTGTCATAAAAGTAACTGGCAAGCATAAGTCTAGATTCTGCGATCGCAAGATGTCGATCTATTTATCAACCCTTGAATTAGGCATCATAACTATTGGTGTCTGGGCTTGTCCCCAATATGGTACTATAGGAGCATTAGGATATGCCTTGACATTTCTAGTGTTATTATCACCTTTAGCCATAATTTTTAGTTCAGATGATTCAGATAATCTGTTCTAAGTTTTATGAAATAATTAGATCTAGCGGTAAGTAAGAAGCATAACCTCTAGAGGGTGGGCATGAAGCCGATCGATCCTACGAGTTGACATTACCAACAGGAACTCAAATAAGATTGCTATGAGTAAATAGCAAGAGCGACTGAACGATCGTTTGCGATGATTTTAGATGAAACGTAATCGGGAAGCAGAAATATGACTCCAATAGTCGATCGAGCTGGTAGTTTCTTATTCTGACAATATCTAAAATATAATATCCTCTAGCCCTAACTCCAATGGCTAAATTTTATTCGCAACTCGACACTCAACTGTGTGAATTCATTGCAGCACAACAGCTCTTTTTCACAGCCACAGCACCGATAGCAGGACGGATTAACCTGTCGCCCAAAGGAATTGATAGCTTTCGCTGTCTGGATTTTAGTCGAGTAGCATATTTAGACCTGACTGGAAGTGGGAATGAGACAGCCGCCCATTTACATCAAAATGGGCGGATGACGATAATGTTCTGTAGTTTTACAGATAAGCCGTTAATTCTACGACTATATGGCAAGGGTGAAGTAGTCGCTCCCGATACAGCGCAGTGGGATGGTTTAATCGATCGATTTACCGATCTCCCTGGCAAACGTCAGATAATATTGCTACAGATAGAATCAGTGCAAACGTCCTGTGGTTATGGAGTCCCAGTTTATGAACTTCAGTCAGAACGATCGACTCTCATCGATTGGGCGGTTAAAAAAGGTATTGATGGTGTTCGTGAATATCAAGCTCAGAAAAATCATACCAGTATTGATGGCTTGCCTACTCATCTGTAGCGGCTGTTGACAGTTGACAGTTGACGGTTGTGATTAGGACAGCTCTAAACTCCGACTTTTTCGTAGAGCTGGAATATAGCAATCTAAATACACCCTCGATCTTTGAGCGGAACATTCTCATCTCTGGTGGAGACAACGATCTTAGTTTTTCTACGAGTGCTACGCGAGATGCTGGGTAGTCGATCGCTACAATACTCATTCGCGATCGATAGAAATGCTATAATCTGCCTCAACAATAAGTATCAACACTTAATAAATCTAGCTCGCTCGGCGGTTGGCACATCAACACCTACCAGGGGCTAGAAAATAGTTTTATTCCCAACCAAATAAACTACCCAAAAATCATGCTCGGCAAGTATTCGCATTTAGGAATTTTAGGTGGTGCGATCGTCTCATGTGCGATTGTGGTACTAGTAGTCACCGCACAACTGGCTTCACCACAACAAGCCACCTCAAAATCACTATATGTCTCTTATCCTCCAGCCGATTATCAGACTGCTGCCGATCGAATTTTTCTAATTGGTAGTGCGCCCAGTGTAGGCAAAGTATCTGTCAATAACAAGTTTGTGCCCCGCAGTCAACAGGGACATTTTGCACCTGTGTTCGATCTCAAAGTTGGCAAAAATACCTTCGAGGTTAATTATCAAGGACAGTCTAAAACAATTGTCGTTACTCGCTCCGCCGCCGCTAAAACTGCTACCCCTAAAGACAATTTTGCACCTAATTCGCTAGAGCCTCAGGGAGACATCGCGCTGATGCCTGGAGAACTGGTATGTTTTGGGGTAAATGCACCAACTAAAGCCAAAGTTAATGTCAATGTAGCTGGACAAGAGATCCCCCTAAAAGAACAAACTAATCAAATAGATTTACCTGATAATAAAGCCGTATTAATAGATAAAAATCAACCCCAAGCGATGTATGGTGCTGGGCAATATTTGGGGTGTGCGATCGCTTCAGCCGCTGCGGATTTGGGCAACCCTACCTATAAACTAGAAGTGGGCAATCCCCCGACTACCGTCTCTCAAGCCGCACCTGGAAAAGTCCAGATCTTATCACCAACAAACTTAGACGTTGCCGAAGTAACTGTCGAAGGCGGCATCACTCGCACGGGTGCAGGTTCGGATTTTAGTCGGCTCACGCCCCTACCCAAGGGCACAAAGGCAACGATTACCGCTCGTCAAACAGGTAATAATAATGGCACGCCAGCCAATTGGGTACGGCTTGATTATGGTGGCTGGATTCTCGCCAGTCAGGTGCAGGTAACTAGCGGCGTGACAGTACCCCCCAAAACGCTCGTCAAAAGCGTGATGAGTAAAGAGCGGGAAGGAGCCACCGATGTAATTATTCCGCTCCAAATACCAGTACCAATCACCCTAGAGCAAGGTACAAATACCCTCACCCTGACGTTGTACAATACCACCGCCCAAACAGACATTATCCGCTTCAACGATAACCCTACCGTTTCGCGGCTAGATTGGAAGCAGAGCAGCCCTGGAGTGGTGCAATATGTATTTAACCTCAAATCTAAACAACAGTGGGGTTATAAGCTCAGATACCAAGGTAGCAACCTAGTTTTGTCGCTCCGTCATCCCCCCAAACTCGATAAAAGTAACTTCAGCAAACCCTTAGCTGGTACCAAAATCCTGCTAGATCCCGGACATGGTGGGAAAGATTCCGGTGCAGTCGGACCAACTGGTTATACCGAAAAAGAGGCTAATCTCTACGCAGCCAAACTGCTAGCAAATGAGCTATCAATGCGCGGTGCATTGGTATACCTATCGCGGGAAACCGATAAATTTGTCGAACTGAGCGATCGACAGACAATTATTGATAACCTAGAACCTACCCTTGCTCTATCGGTTCATCACAACTCCCTCCCTGACGGTGGCAATCCCGATACTAAAGGTTTTTCTACCTACTGGTACCACGCTCAAGCTCAGAGTTTAGCTATGTATCTCCACAATTATGTGGTCAAAGATACAGGTCGCAATGCTTATGGTGTATTTTGGGATAACCTCGCCCTCGCGCGTCCAGTATCGGCTCCTTCGGTGTTGCTAGAGTGGGGTTTCATGAGCAATCCGAGCGAGTTTGAGCAGATCGCCAATCCCCAAGAGCAGCAAAAGATGGCGAAATCGATCGCTAACGGGATAACTCAATGGTTGGTGACGGCGGCAAATTAGCAATACCAATGACAGAATCATCACATCAAACCCTTACAGCCAGGGAAACAGATCGCAAGATCGGTGTCATCAGTTATGATAGAAAGCAGTATTATATAAACTCACGGAGATATTCGATCGATGGGAACATTGAAAATTGTCGTTAATATTGTAGTAGCAGCATTTCTGCTAGTATTCATCTTTGGTTTCTTATCAAACGATCCTTCACGGAACCCCAGCAGCCGCGATCTGTCTGAATAATATAGTCAGACAAATAGCCAAACATCGGGAGTAACAGCGTGGAGAAAAAGTCATGTCAGCAAGTAGGTTGGCGAACCTGGAAATTCGCTCGGTATTTATTACTATTGTCCTACTACTCGATCGGCATTTCTCTACGCCCTGTACTCGCTGATCCAGTACCGATCGCTGTCAGTTCGACTCCAGTTCGCTCGTCGGCACCTTTGACTTATACCATAGTTCAGAACGATCCCCAAGGTGCCCCTACGACCAATATCGCAGCACCAAATGGGACGGTCGAACTAAATGCCGAGCAACAAGAATTCAATAATAATACTCAGGTAATCACCGCCAACGGGAAAGTCGTCCTCCGCTTCAATAAAGCCACACTTCAGGCCGATCGATTGCGCGTCAATCTCAAAACCAAAATTGCGATCGCCGAAGGCAATGTCTCACTACTTAGGGGTCAACAAATCCTGTATGGGACACAGTTTGAATACAACTTTGAAGACGATCGAGGAAGTATCCTAGAGGCGCGGGGAGATATTTATCAACCGACACTAGTATCGGATCTTAATATCATTCCTAGAGCAGGTACACCCACTCCCGCCGCCGTCGTTGAACGAACATTTACTGAGCCGCTACTGAGCGATCGATTACGCAACGACCAACCAGTGACGAGGATTGAAAATACTGGCTCTACCGGAATTAATACCAGCGATCGCAATATTGACTATCAGCCAGTACCCAAATCCAGTGGGACGATTAACCGTCTGCGCTTTCAAGCTGACAAAGTTGACTTCTTTGGCGATCGAGTCACGGCTGAAAAGATTAGAATTACTAACGACCCTTTTTCACCTCCAGAACTGCAAGTAAAAGCCGATCGAGCGCAATTTAAGACTGTTAATAGTGAAGAAGATGAGGTGACAGCTAGCAATGCGCGAGTTACGGTAGAAAACAATTTTGATGTGCCGCTCTTTCGCGATCGGTTAGTGTTAAATAAAATCGGCAAAGAGCCTAATCCTTTTAACTTTGGCTATGAGGATCGAGATCGGGGCGGTTTCTTTGTTGAGAATACCTTTTATCCAGTTTTCGATCCGAGATTTCGGATGACAATCACTCCTCAGTATTTTATCCAACGTGCAGTTACTGGGTTGAAGTTTTTTGATGGCTCTGCATTTGGAGTCAAAACAAATATTGAAGGAAATCTCGGCTCAGATACCACAATTCAAGCTTCGGCTGCATTAACAGGTTTAAATCTCAATAAATTGAGTGATAATTTTCGGGGGAAGGTTGGTGTCAAACAAAATCTCAGTTTGTTAGGATATCCCCACCAATTTACTGGAGAAGCGGTTTATAGACAGCAGGTTTTTAATGGCTCTCTGGGAAACCAAGATGTTCAGTCTAGTCTCGGTGGTGTTTTGACTTCTGCTAATATTCCACTTGGCAATACAGGCGTTAACTTTGATTATCAAGTTGGCGCACAGATGATTAATGCTAATACAGATCGTCAAGATCTCCTAAATCCGATTCGCGCCAACGATCTGATTACACTCAATCGCTATCAGACAGTAGCCAACCTGGGTAAAAGTTTTCGCCTGTGGGAGGGAAAGAGTCTCCCCGCAGATAGTAAAGAGACTTATAATTATAGTCCGATTCCAGTCGTTCCCTATCTCCAGCTCAATACTGGAATTCAGGGAGCATATAATGCTTATAGTAATGGAGAAAATCAATCATCTGTCGGCTACAATGTCGGAATTCAAGGGCAGTTTGGTAATTTCTCTAAACAGACTTTTGATTATACAGGATTTAACTTAAACTACTTTCAACGATTTAGGGGTAATGGTTCCCCATTCTTATTCGATCGATTAGTAGACAATCGGATCTTGTCAGCCGGAATTAACCAACAAATTAGCGGTCCATTTAAATTAGGGATTCAGTCATCGGTCAATCTAGATAACGGACAACAAATTAGTACTGATTATTATATAGAATATAGCCGTCGCACTTATAATTTTATTATCCGTTATAATCCAATTCTAGGATTAGGTTCGGTCGCGTTTAGATTGAATGATTTTAATTGGGATGGAGTAGCCCCAAGGTTTTAATGTTGATGGTCGATCGCTAAGACTACTCCCGAACCTGTGTCAAATTAGGCATCTAGGGTAGGGGGTGGATGGTGGATGGTGGATGGTGAATCATGATGTCTCTTGATTGAGAGGTCAGGGAGTATTAAATACAATGGTCAAAGTTTACCTGAAAGTTAACATTATATTATTTTTTTCGTCCTATGAATCCTCGTCAATTAGCCCTATTTGCACTCAAGGATTTAGAGACTGGTAGCTTTACAGATATCGTAGTCGATCGATTATTGACTAAGTTTCAACTATCAGATGTCGATCGACATTTATTTACAGAATTAGTCAATGGAATTGTCAGGCGCAAACGATCGCTAGATGCGATTATCGATCGATTAGCCAAACAACCCGCTCATCGTCAACCACCCAATCTCAGACAACTATTGCGACTGGGACTATATCAACTCCGCTATCTCGATCGCATCCCTGATTCTGCGGCTGTCAATACCACTGTAGATTTAGCCAAAGCTAACGCTCTGACTGGTTTAGCTGGAGTAGTAAATGGGATTTTGCGTCAATATATTCGACTCGAAAATCAGGGGGAAGAGGTACTAAATCTACCTGAAGATCCGATCGGTCGTCTGGGTACTTTATACAGCTTTCCTGACTGGTTAGTCGCGCAGTGGTTGGCAGAGTTGGGCGCGATCGAAACCGAGCAATTATGTCAAGCTTTCAATCAAGTACCGAGTATCGATCTACGTGTCAATCTTCTGACAATCGATCGAGTTTTACCAGATGCTCCGCTTACAGAGAGACTGCAACAACACCGCACCAAATTAATCGAGCTGTTTCAAACGGCTGGAATTGAAGCTATTCCCATTCCCAATCTCCCGCAAGGATTGAGATTCGTCGGTAATGTTGGGGCGATTAGTCAATTACCTGGTTATCAAGCAGGATTGTGGACGATTCAAGATAGTAGTGCTCAACTTGTCACTCATTTACTCGATCCTCAGCCACATGAGATAGTTATTGATGCTTGTGCTGCACCAGGCGGAAAGACTACCCATATCGCTGAATTGATGGGCAACACCGGACAAGTTTTAGCATTAGATAAAACAGCTTCACGGTTGAAGAAATTGCAACAAAATCTCGATCGATTGCAATTGGA
>JAJAZF010000625.1 GCA_026785875.1 Chamaesiphon sp.
AGGGGTAAAAATCGCCCAAGCCGCACAAGTAAAAAAGTTAGTAATTTTTCATCACGATCCTACTCATAATGATGAATTTATGGATGCGATCGAGATCCAATCTCAACAAGTCTTTGCTGGATCGATCGTCGCACGAGAAGGGATGAAAATCTTGGTAAATGAGGGGATTTCGATCGCTTATTAATCAGAAGCTTAACTGGATCTTAATTGTAGACGCGCTAGTAGGGTGGGCACTGCCCACCAGCTATACTTAACGGCAATAATCCAACTTTACCCATCGATATTATCAGTCTTAAACTTCATCTGTGCCCAGGTTAACTGCTTCACCTTCCCCACATCACCCTGACTCGCAGCCTCCTTGAGATCCCGCTTTTCATGCGCGTGTGCGATTGCCTCTTCTTTCGATCGCGAACTACTATCAAAGCACTTTTCGAGGTTTTCAAAAACCCCCCGCCGCGATTTGGTAGCGTGTTGGCGTTCGGTATCGAGTAGCTTTGCCATCAATTCGAGGTGCATCGCATCGTCACTACAGATCTCCTCCAAAATCGACCATTCATCGCCACCTAATAATTTCTTTTCTTGAATCCGATTATCTTTAAACGGCTTGCACATCACTTCCTCATAGATGCGAGGTAAACTATCATCAAATTCGTGCTTTTCCTCTAACCAAATTCGTCGAATCTCTCCTAACTCCTCTTCAGTAATTAGCGTAATATCCTGCATGTCTGGTGGTGCCGTATTCCGAATTTGTACCTGAGCTTCCAATACTCGCCGCAACCAATGTTCGCGCCAAAACTTAGTATAAGGGCCAGGAATCGGGACTACTTCAGTCCCCTCATCAGCCTTACGTTCAAACAGTTCAACTCTACCATATATACGTCTAAAATCTCGCTTATCGCGATCGTCATGAATATCCAATTCATTGCGAATATCTAACAACGGTTGCAACCATTCTTTGTCTTCATCATTTTGAATCATTGCCTCCATCGATCGATCTTTGCTCACCAATGTACACACCCAACAACCAAAGCGAGAGTCACCACAACTAGGTGTAGATGTATCCACAACCAAGGGACATTCATTATCCGCAGTCGCACCCCGATATAGAGTGAATAAATCCTGATTATTTCCGCCCCAAGGATTAGGAAATTGCATCAGGTACATCCACACCTCATCAGTTCGCCAATCCTCGATCGGGCTATAAATTAACGAATTAGGTAGACGAGCATTAGGGCTGAGATAATCTCTAACTCGATTTTTCTCATACTTCAGCATCGTCATCGCACGCTTGGTACTTTCTGCTTTGCGAGTACCTAAAACTAAGATGGTTTCACCATTTGACTGCACTACTTCACGAATAAATCGATTGGCGGGATTAATTTTCAATCGATCCGTGCACCATCTAAATCCATTTCTAGGTGCAGGATAACCCTTGCCAATTAAATTACTCCAGAATGTGTCTTTTACTACGGGTTTTAGTAAGTGTGCCTCGATCGGCAATTGTAGTAATTCTGCTTGCAATTTTATCTGCTCGATGCAACGCCGAACCCAATGAGAAACTATCGGATTTTCTACTTGGGTATCTGTAGTTATTACATAAACCTTTTTTTTTCGCTTCTCAGGTGCTAATGTGGCGATCGCATTCCAAACGAGCTGTAAAATAGTACTGGAATCTTTTCCCCAAGACACGCCTAGAATCCACGGTATACTGTCGCTACAATAAAGTTCTTGGATTTCAACAGTTAACTTATTAACATCTTCTATGAAATCGGCGACACTGCGCTGTTTGAGTGGTAGTGTGGTAGCTTCTGTCATTTGAGATAGTCTCTGAGTATACAATTTTTTTTGCACTAATGCAAATAGGTGAGTTATTTGCAACTCACCTATAACAGTATATCAATAATTAGGTACGTTACTAATTTAGGCTGATTCCTGTTTGTTTTTCAATTTCAGCGATCGCAACTTTGAGAGCTTTATTAATTGCAGCTCTTTGGGCAATTATTTTCTTACCACCTTTGTCATCATCAATTACTACACTATTTTCCCACAAGCTACAAGTCCGTCGATAATCTAGATTAGCTAACGCCTTAATTAAGATCGAGTTCTTCTCTTCAGTAAAACTATTCTCAGATAAAATCAAATGCCCAATTCTACTAATGATTATAAATCCTACTGAATTAAAATCAATTCTTTCCTGGCGCAAATTGTAGAAGTTTAATAAGTTGTTAGATTGAGATGGTGGATGGAACAATAGACTCCATGTGGTATTGTTTCGGGCAAACTCAAGATAAAAAGATTTAGCTCTTTCAAGAGAAGCTTGATATACGGCTCTATCTTCTACCGCATATGAATCCAAATTTTTATTACTCATCCCAAATAAAAATTCGGACACGCCTATTCTTAATTGACTCATAGTAAAAATATAGTTCACGTCTTTACCGACAGTACTTGATATTTTGTCAATTCTACCTTTGAATATATCTAGCTCTTTACTAAGATCGCGAGTAATTCTAGATAATAAATCACTAACATCGAATGATGCACGTAAGGCTGGAGGAATTGGTTTGTTTTTAGAACAGTCAGCAAAATCTTGATGAATTTGATCTAAATCGTTCTCTTGAACTACCAAAGCCGTCACACTATCATTATATAATTCTGGTCTTTCTATGACTGCCTTTTCAATCGCTTTAAGTCTGTGTTGACCATCAGTGATATATAATAATATGTCACTAGAAATTATCGCATATCCAATCTTGACAGGCCCATTACCAAAGGCAAATACTTTAATCGGGGTATCTGAATTAAAGATAAATGGAGGAAGAATATAATCATCTGTATTAATTAAATATTTAGCAATCTCTTTAACATGAGGTTGCATTAATGGACGGTTCATCATTTCTTCTGCATTTGACTTATTCTTTTTCCCATCGGCACTGTTTAATCGAGCAATTTCCAGAAGCAATTTTAATGTCAGCGAAAATGCCAGATGTGTGCGATTACCTTGCTCGTATACATGGCAGATGAATAATCTCGCTCCTGAAGTTGCGATGTCTTGAGAAGCCTGATCGAGTGCATCTTTTTGGGTATCGAGAAGAATTACGTTATTAGCAGATTTCTTATCCATGGAGATTAGTGCTTGATAGGCTGAATGTAACCACAACGATATCTCACATAAATAGTGATTGTCAAGATAAATCAGTCCAAAATCGGACTGATTTATCAAATTTAAGCTTAAATTATTAATTTATCAGTCCAGATCGGTAATAATACGCAGATTATTGGTGTTTTTAGAGTTTAGAGTTTGTAGCTATCTGCTTAACGTCTAAACTCTAGCCCTATAACTCAGACGGTGACAGCATTTCATCTATTTTGAAATTATGTCAGCACTGCTGACGCAATTGAAATAACTAACCTATCATGGCGCGTAATTTAGAGATCGCTTCCTCTAATGCCTCTGCTGGTAGAGATTCGATATACTTTGCCTGACGCTCCAACCAGTCAATAGTTTTAGCCTGAAATATCAGAATTACCCCGCTAGTCATCAGCCCTTCCGGTAAAATCACCTCCAGCGGAAAGCCTTTGACTTTGCTGGTAATCGGACAAACTAATGCCAGTTGAGTAGATTGGTTAAACTCCTGCGGTGTCACGATTAGAGCGGGACGAAAGCCAGCTTGTCTGCCTAGTGTCGGGTTGAAATTAAGTTTGACGATATCACCCTGGGCGGGGATATATTTACCTACCATATTTCCTTACCAACAGGCTCCCCCCAATCGTATTCCCCACCGATTAGTTCGGGTGTAACGCCTATTAGTAAATCCTCAAGTTGATACTTGCGCTTGACTGGCGAGATCACAATCGTATTGTTGACGACTTCAACATTTACCTCTGTGCCAACGGTAAAACCTACCTCATTTGCGACAGGCTGCAGAATTCTCACCCCCAAGCTATTACCCCACTTATTGACGATCGCAGTCATATCTGGTAATTTAGTTTATCCTATGTATATCCTAACTTGTGAACATATCTTTGTAAATATAAATGGGCTGAAGCGAACTTATTTCCACATACGTGTGTCGAAATTAAAAGGCTGTTGACGCTCGATAATTAATCACTCGAATTGTGGATGGAGCGGATTGATGAGATAATTGAACTCTTGGGGGACAATTGCTGACGGTACGGCTAAAATTGGAGTTCTTGTTGAATCCATCCATTCATCGCCAACAGCCTGTAATGAAGATTTAGAACTAGATAAATACCAATCAGATGGTAGTCTGTCGATATTCATGTATTCGACATCTAGGTTGTCTGGAATTTCTGCTTTAATAGCTACGAAAAAATCTCTTTCTACAGTTGGTATATTGAGATGAACAAATAATTCTAAAATAGCTAAAGAAAGATGTTCGGCAGTATATACCATCCGCTTGCCTTTAGAATTCCATCTCCCACCTACTATACTTGCGCCTTCGCCACTAAAAGCACTCTCGGCAAATGTAGCTTCACAAATTCGCCAGATAACTTTACTCACATATATACACCGTGTCTAATGGCATTTACCAGATCGATTACCCGCTCCAATCCGGCTGCGCTATTTAACAACTCAGCAGGAGTAACCCCATCTAATGCTGGGTTCTTTTCTTGCAGCCAATTTTGAACTGTGTCGTTATTCCCAAAGACATCTAGAGCATGAATTTTGGCTTGACGCAAATAAATTTCCGATTGATATTTGACTATCTCTGTTTCTAATTGAGATTTGATGGCACTAATGTCTGCTGTGAGAGTAGCTTCAGTCATAGATCTAGCTCGACAGATCGATCGAGTAGTTATATTTACTCTTAGTCTCGATTAATTATAGCTCTAAACAGTTAGGCGTTGGCGTAGCCTACCGGAGGTAATCGCAAAAATCGTTTGTTAAGTTTTTAAAAACCTCTGGAAGA
>JAJAZF010000626.1 GCA_026785875.1 Chamaesiphon sp.
AGTAATCAGCGGCGCATCGACTCTTTGGTTTCCTGTCTTGTCGAACTTGTATGGCGAGGAAACCTCGCCACAGTTCGCCGCTCCAGGTTGTGTGCGACAGCGACGCATCGACAAGGAAGGTGTCCGGGGCAAGCTTCCCCCGGCACACTTCCGCCTGGAGGTTTCCTCCAGGTTGTGTGCGTCAAGACAAGACAGCGGCTGTCCTGGCACATTACAGGGATGAAAATTCACCCACTCCTCCAGAGCATAACTCACGCTATCAGTCAGATCGATCGCCACCTTCGCTCGTTTCCCCTTCCCCAAAATCATCAACTTCTGCTGCTGGGGCAAGAAATCCTCAATATTCGCACTGGCAATTTCTCCCCGCCGCAGCGCGTTGCCCCAGAACAACAGCATAATCGCATAATCCCTCACCCCGATGGGCGTACTCGGATCGATGGCATCGAGCATCGATCGAAACTGTTCGACTGAGATCCCCCTAGTATCGCGATAGCTTTCACTCTTGATGCTCTCGATATCGCCCAGATCGACAGTGGTTTTACCCAGCTTTCGCGCCATCTCCACTAAACTCTTAATCGCTGCCAACCGGACATTAATCGTACTGGGTGCGAGGTTTTTATCGATCGAGTGTCGGCGATAACGTAGCACCAGTTCGATCGCAGCATATCGATCGAGATCTAGAAATTCTGCGATTGTCGCTGGACTCGCAGAGCTATTGTAAGCGAACTGACAGAAATTCTCGAAGCTTGCGCGTCGTCTTCGACGATCGCCTTAACGTACTGTTTCCTAGTACTATCAGCAATCTTCAACTGCCCAAACTCCGCCCAGAGATCGTCTGAAGAGACAATAGGAACGGAGACAGGTATTATTTTTTGAATAATAATCTCAACCATTTATTCAGACAGGAATAATGTTTCTATCTGTGAAAACTGCACTGAAGGTTTCATTGGAAAATTCACCGTAAGATCGATTCTCGTTCCGAGCCGCCCGTTGCAGCGATCGCCCCAAACGGTCATAAATTTCAATGAGCTGCTAAGGTGGGGATTGGTGCTGGAGCTGGCGAAATCTCTAGCTTAATCGATGTTCGATCTGGGAAAGTAGCCACGATCTCTAGCTTTCCGCCTAAAGATTCTACATATTGGCGGAGTGTCGATAATAGGAAATCTTGTTGATTTTCGAGTTTAGAAACCGCTGGCTGACTAATGCCAAGAATTTTAGCCAACTCTTGCTGAGAAATTTCCCACCGCTCTCGCAATTGTTTTAACCTTAGAGCTTCTACCTCCAAGATTAAATCTTTAGTTCCATTCTCAATTTTTTGGCGCATCTCTGGTGAGAGGTTTTGAGTCACTTCTGCTAAGGAACGTCCCATACTTACTCCGATTTATTAAGATGATCTGCATACCGTCGATCTGCTCGACCGATTAATTGTTGATAAAATTTTCGTTGGTTGGTTCCAGCCTTATCGCCAGCAACTAAAATGATGGCTTGACGTTGGGGGTCAAAAGCAAAAGCCACCCGCCACACTCCGTTATCCGCATTGAAGCGTAGCTCTTTCATATTGGGATAAGTCGAACCGTTCAAGGTATCAGCGTAAGGTCTAGGTAATTGCGGCCCATAGATTTTCAGTAGATTAAGATGCTGAATTAAGCTACATTTGACATCTTCGGTTAGTTCTTCAAACTCCAAGTCGAATTCATCACAAAATTCTACGCTCCATTCATCCATACAATCTACAAGCTTTCTCTCTACTATTATAACCTGCTAGTTATAAATTATCCAGCTTTTTAGAAGGCTTAGGGCATTTGAAGCAAAGTAGGTACTAGCCGCCATGATTCGGTGGAGCTGACGCTACGCGAACGCATCGCGAAATTATGGATGTTGGTGAAGTCTCATTTGGCTTGCCACTCCTGGGCATACCAGAGAGTACTCAATTTCCCAAATTCAAACCGCGAGTAAGGATTCAAGCCCGTTCTCAACTGCTGTAATAAGTCCTTTGAGTATTTCAATTCCTGTCCGATTGCCCCCAACATCGCTCGAACTCTCGGCGGTTCGGCATGAGCGATCTTAACCAATCGATTGAACCTTCCAGGGACTCGAAAGTGATTCAGTAGTTGCTGATTTGTCTCTGCGGGGGATAGATCGCTCCATTCCCCCCGCGATCGCAAGAAGTCCAGTAAGGCTGCTTCCGTAGCCGATAAATTCTCCCAGGTACTCGGACGACGGGTAAAGAGTTTGGCTTTTTGTCCCAACCAAGCTGTGGGTAGACTATTGGCAGTAGTGGCAAAAGTCCCATCGATTGCATTTTGGGTCGTAAATCCAAGTAAATTAGCAGCGTTTACTCCGGCTGGATAGACGCGGGTTTGAGTGAGTTGATAGGGGAGTTCAGATCGAACTGGTTGGCTGTAACCAAATCGAGTCGGGCGAGGATGGTAATAATGTCCTTTGCTGATGCGTTGGAGGATACCTTCTTTAACCAGTTGGGTAAAGGTTTTAGCGATGGTGGCTGAGGGATAGTCGGCTAAGTCTTGATGATTCCAGAATCTTTCCCCGCCAGAAAGAATCCGTTGGCGGATCGATTCAGTCTTGGTTAGGGTTTTCATCGTGTGAAGAATGGAATGCTAGTCGCCATCTCGATTTTAAGCTATTCTCCAGGTTTTTGACGAAAAAACTTCTAACCGGGGTAGACACAGGAAAATATCACAAACATATCGCACACGACATGTATAGAAAAGACTATTTTTCTATACATGTTTTTCTAACGTGCATAGATTTGACCTATTTTTGATACACGTTGCCTAACAGGTCATACAAAGCGACATTGATGTAGTAATTATCACGCCCCATCTTTTGCTTGTCCAGTAAACCAATCCGCACCAACTCATCCAAATATCGTGTTGCAGTCAGCCGACTCACGCCTAACTCATTCATCACAAACTCGATTTTAGTATAAGGATGCCGAAACAAATTATTGAGTAAATCTTGACTGTAGATTTTAGGCAAATCAGTCCGAATCAACTGTTTTTGGGACTGCATCAAACCTTTAATTGCTTCAATCGACTCAATTGTCTCTCGCGAAGTTTGTTCCACTCCTTGGAGGATATAGAGTATCCAAGCTTCCCAATCTTTAGTTTCACGAGTTGATTGCAATAGTTGGTAGTATGTTGACTTGGTTTGATTGATATAACGACTCAAATAAAGGATAGGAATTTTCAGTAAATCTTGTTTGACTAAATACAAAATATTAATGATTCTTCCTGTTCTACCGTTACCGTCATAGAAAGGATGGATGCTCTCAAACTGATGATAAATTATCGCCATCTTAGTTAATGAGTCCCAATCGTAGAGCGTTTCATCGTTAATGAATTTTTCTAGATTAGCCATCAATGGTTTAATTTCTTCATAACTCTGGGGCGGTGTATAAATTACCTCCCGCGTCGCATCATTTTTGAGAGCGGTACCAGGTAGCTTGCGGAAACCCGCGCTATTTCCTTCGATCGTGGATTGAATTTCTAAAATCTGCCGTTCGGTTAATAATCCCGATTTCTTCACCTGCTCGAACCTTTCATTAAGTGCGGTGGCGTAACTATGCACCTCTTTGGCTGCAACTGTCACAAACTGCCGCGCTCGACTATCGCTTCGATATAGATCGTCTTGGGTAGTGATAATATTTTCGATCGCCGAACTATCTTTAGCTTCCTGTAATGATAGTGTGTTAATCAGTATTCCCTGGTTCGGAATACTATTGGCGTTGCGACAGAATACGGAGTGCGGTTCGTTTCTAGAAACTAACCGCACTCCGTATCCTGTCGCAATCCCTCATAAGTCAGAAACAAGTCAGTTATTCTCAGGTTTGAACTCAGTTAGCAGTGGAGTTTAATAGACATATCAGGTTCAAACAAGCCGAACCTGATGCTCTCAAGAAATTCAGACCCAGTGAAAGCAATTGTTTCAGGGGTTCCACTTTTCTACCGAGAAGAGTGA
>JAJAZF010000627.1 GCA_026785875.1 Chamaesiphon sp.
GTGATATCACGTTTGTCGATTTCTTGCCCAGTGAGTTCTTTGATAACTTCAGCGACTTCGGCAGTTGTGACTGTACCAAAAATTGCTTCGTTTTCACCAACTTGCTTGGCAATGGAAAATTTACCTGTTTTTTCGATCGCGATTTTCTGAGTTTGAGCTACTTCTTTCAATGCCAGCAAGCGTAATCGCTCGACTTCGCGACGCTTTTCGGCTTGCTTGAGGATGCCAGGGGTGACATTTGTGGCAATCTTTTGGGGTAGGAGATAGTTACGAGCATAACCAGGTGCTACTTCAACTAAATCGCCATTTTTGCCCAGTTTACGGACATCTTGGGTTAAAACTAACTGTACGCGCTTTGCCATATTGATTTCTTATTTAAGCTTTCTGAGCTATATTTGAGACAGTGCCACAAACCTTTAATTTTATCACACAAGATCCACTAGTGTACAGCTAATCTCTCAACCCTAAACCCTAATCAATGTCTCGTTTCCAAAAACTGCTCAACTATCTCAATCCCTATCGTGGGCAAGTAGCACAAGGCATCTTTGCGCTATTTATTGTCAATGCTTTGAGTGTCTATATCCCGCTCCTAATTAGAGAAGGGATCGATCGACTGAGAACTTCATTTACTAGTGATTATCTCACTCAACTGGCGATCGCGATCGTCGCATTGACGACGGTAATGTGGGTGGTGCGGATGATCTCGCGGATTACGATCTTTAGGGTGGGGCGACAGGTACAAGCGACGCTCAAGCAGAATATCTTCGAGCATCTACTCCAGTTGGAGCCAGGTTATTTTGCCACGACGACGGTGGGAGATTTAGTCAATCGGTTTACTAGTGATGTCGAGAATATCACTCGGTTGGTAGGCTTTGCGGTGTTAAGTACGGCGAATATTATTTTTGCTTATGCGTTGACTTTACCTGCGATGTTATTTATCGATGTCAAGCTGACACTGATGGCATTGGCAGTATATCCGTTGATGTTGGTTGCGGTACAGTTATTTAGCGGACAACTGCGAGATCAGCAGGTAGTCGTGCAAGAATCAATTTCAGATTTGAGTGAGTTGATTCAAGAGGATATGAGTGGGATTGCGTTGATTAAAATCTACGCTCAGGAAGAAAACGAACGACGAGCATTTCGGAAAAAGAATCAAGAGTTATTTGCAGCCAATCTCAAACTTGCTGAATCGCGAAATACGATTTTCCCGATTATTCAAGGGCTGGCATCGATTAGTTTATTAGTCTTATTATGGCAGGGTGGACTGGCGATCGCCAACCAAGAAATTAGTGTCGGTGGCTTTTTATCACTGGTTATTTATGCCCAAAATCTAATTTTCCCGACGGCATTATTAGGGTTTACAATTACAGCATATCAACGCGGTGAAGTCAGTATCGATCGAGTCGAAGCCATCCTCTTCAATCAACCTAAAATTGCCGATGCGCCTACTGCGCTCCACTTAGATACCGCATTACAAGGTCAAATTACCGCCCAGGATTTCAGCTACACTTATCCTGGTGCCGAGACACCCGCACTCAAACATCTCAATTTTACTATTAAAGCAGGTGAAACGATCGCGGTCGTCGGGCCGATCGGTTCGGGGAAATCCACCCTGGCTAATGCCTTACCCCGACTGGTAGAAATACCTGAGAATAGTTTATTTATCGATGGTTACGATCTGACTAATCTGAGTTTAGCCGACTTGCGATCGGCAATTTCCTATGTACCGCAGGAAAGTTTTCTATTTAGTACCTCGATCGAGAATAATATCCGCTATGGCGATCCTTTAGCCAACCAAACTGTCGTCGAAGCCGCCGCAAAACTCGGACAAATCCATTGGGAAGTCCTAAACTTTCCTCAGCAATACGACACAATCGTCGGCGAACGCGGAATTACACTTTCTGGCGGACAACGCCAACCTACAGCCCTAGCCCGCGCATTACTGCTAAATTCACCGATTTTGATTCTGGATGATGCGCTGTCTAGTGTAGACAATCAGACAGCTACAGCCATTCTCCAAAACCTGTCCAAAACCGGACAAAAACGCACGACGATCTTTATCACTCATCAATTATCCGCTGCGGCTACAGCCGATCGCATTTTGGTGATGGAAAAAGGTGAAATCGTCCAAATAGGTACCCATCAGGAGTTGATTAGTCAAGAAGGCTTGTATCAATGGTTGTGCGGTCAAAATCAGTTGGAGGAATTATTGCATTAAGATTAGGAATTAGGCGTTAGGGTGAGAAATTTAGTGTTTTCTATACTTGTGAACATCTCACATCTAACACATGCAGACTAGCCGATTAGTAGCTCAGAAAAATGATTACCGCTCGATCGCAGTCTTAGAGTATTATCTATAGACACCTGGAAGCTATCTTGTTTAAATAAGTTGAATATTCGCTAGCATTCCGACCCAATTGGGTGTTTAAATACAAATTATCGATCGTTACAAACGGTTAACTCTAGTCAGAAGATTATGAAAGCAGTTGGTGGAAAAGACCGCAAGCGACTACTATTAATCGATGATGACCCAAATCTCATCTTACTAGTTAGGGATTATTTAGAGTTTCGAGGCTATGAGGTGCTGACCGCCGATAATGGTAAAGAAGCTCTACACCTGCTTTCCCAAGATCTCCCTGATATGATCGTCTGTGACATCATGATGCCAGAGATGGATGGTTATGCACTGATCGAAAATGTTCGCAAAGATCCGCGCACGAGCTGGATTCCAGTTTTATTTCTCTCGGCTAGAGGTCAAAGTCAAGATCGGATCAAAGGTCTAAACTTGGGTGCTGATGTCTATATGGTCAAACCATTCGAGCCAGAAGAACTCGTCGCCCAAGTCGAGTCTTCGCTCAAGCAAACAAATCGATTGTTATTACATACCGATGCTATGGGCGACGATGGTTCATCAATTCAAGTTCCAGCTACTGTAGAACTCACCCCAACCGAACTAAAAGTAGTGCAATTAGTAGCTAGAGGATTAGCAAATCGGGAAATCGCCATCCAGATGAATGTCAGTCAACGCACGATCGAAAGTCACGTCTCGAATATGCTAGGTAAAACCGGACTGAGCAATCGCACCGAATTAGCACGATGGGCAATCGAGACGAAAATGGCTTAGATAGTTGATAGTTGATAGTTGATAGTTGACACTTCGGCTACGCTCAGTGCAAGTAGTTGACAGCTTGCACTGAGCGTAGTCGAAGTGTTGATAGCGAAGAAGTAGAGAAGTAGGGTGGGCACTGCCCACCATCTAGGTTTCAGGCATGTACAACTAATCCACCATCCACCATTCACACTTCGGCTTCGCTCAGTGCAAGCCATTCACCATTCACACTTCACTTTCCCCTACTTCCCCTGA
>JAJAZF010000628.1 GCA_026785875.1 Chamaesiphon sp.
GCTCGATCGTCATTCTGGTATTGGGCGGAATCACATACACACAATTTGGTTCCACCGCCATATTATCGCTCACCTCGATCGTGGGCATCGCAGTTTCTCGCGCCAAGATCTCGCGTAACAAACTTTTATGCTCGGGAGCTAAATGCTGAATCAGCACAAACGCCATCCCCGTATCAGTTGGTAGATGGCTCAGTAACTGTCTAAATGCTTCTACTCCGCCTGCTGAAGCTCCAATTCCCACCACTGGGAATCGATCTGTTGCTAAATTCTCATCTAGATTTTCAGCCTGATTAGGTTGAGAGTCTTGCTCGGAAGGCTGCTGTGAGTTCATCGGAAGAAGTAACTTTTGCCTATGTAGAATTATCCAAGTAGCTAGTACTGGGCGGCAGAAATAAACCCAGTACTTTAACCGTACAGTGATTTACCTTGATAAGTCTACTTAAAAAGCTTGACAATTGCATCAGTGACAAGTTAAGAAAGTCGGAAGTTTGTCAAGAAGGTAAATAAAACATGTCAAACTCAGACTAGGTAAAGGGAAACAATCAGATAAATTGGAAATAGCTAACAGAAGGGCGAATCTCACAAGCACCAATACTGCTCAATTACGGCTTTGAAAGGAATATTATGCCCACACACGACATCATCGTTATTGGTACTTCGGCAGGCGGACTTAAAGCATTAGGCGCGATCGTGGGTGTTCTACCTGCTGATATAGACGCTGTTATCTTCATTGTTCAGCACCTCGCAGCAGATCAGCCCAGCATTCTCCCCCAAATTCTTGCCAATGTAGGCTCTCTTCCCGCATCCCACCCGTCAGACGGAGAGCTAATTCAAACAGGGCGAATCTACGTCGCGCCGCCCGATCATCACCTGTTGGTCAATCAAGGCTCGATGCGCGTGGTGCGGGGGCCTCAAGAAAACAGATTTCGACCAGCTATTGATGCGTTATTTCGTTCAGCCGCTCGTGCTTATGGGACAAGGACGGTGGGTGTGATCCTCACAGGCTATCTCGATGATGGCACTGTAGGATTACAGGCAATCAAAAAACGGGGCGGAGTGGCGATAGTTCAAGACCCGAACGAAGCAGAATACCCCAGCATGGTAAAGAGTGCCTTGCGGTATGTGAAAGTCGATTACTGCCGGCCCCTGGCAGAAATCCCAGATTTGCTAGTGCAATTGTCAAAGGAACCTGCCGCCGAGGATGAAGCCTACCCCGTAACCGAAGAAATCGAAATTGAATCCAATATTGCTCAACAGCAGATGAATACCCAGGCGTTAATACAGAATGTAGAAAAGATTGGGACTCGAACAACTTACACCTGCCCTGAATGCAACGGCAGCATCTGGCAAATTGGCGTAGTAGATCCATTGCGGTTTCGCTGTCACATAGGACACTCGTTTACGGCTAAAGTGTTTTTATCAGAGCAAACGAAGTACCTTGAAAATGCTTTGTGGTCTGCTGTTCGGGCAATGGAGGAAAAGATCACATTCTCGCGTCAAATGTCTGAGCGGATGAAAAACTACAATCTACAAAGTGCAGTAGAAAAATACGAAGATCACGCCAAAGGTTTGGATGCAGAAGTATCACTGATTAGAGGCATCCTTCTCAACGGCTTTGCCACGAAACGAACCGTTACCGAAGGAGAGGAAGACCAGCCAGAGTCACTATAGGGGTTTTTTGCATTAATCCCCGAAAAGGGGGATTCTAGATCTTAAAGTTGAATGGTGCTTTAACTTTTCAACTGGTACACGATCGATGAAAGCTTTGCTAGGCAAAGAATATCACTACTTCTTAAACGATCTGAGAATAGTATTTTGAGACATGTAAAGAGACATAATTCAGACGTGTCTCAAGTTGTCTACTTTCTAAGACGGAGTTTACCCCAAAATTTTAGCTGGCAAGGGTTTTAGGGTGAAAATGTTAAACCTCACTTTCCAGAATCCCCCTTTTCGAGGGGTTATACCAAAAACCCCATTCAGCAGTTCCTCATTTGTTGGACAAGCTGAAACCGTTGCTTAGTGTAGCTTTGGGCTGAACAAATTTCCTTAACACGGTTTTTGGTTCCAATGCTACTCACGCCTCACGTCCTGTGGCAAACGAGCAGGCGGGATGCGAACTACAAAGGTCGCGCTGCACCCTTCTACTCAGCCTCCTCGCCGGACGCGTCGGCGTGGGTAGGCGCGGTGTAGGTGTCGGCATACTTGAAATCTTCCAGCCAGTAAGCTGAACTTACCACATCGAAGGTGATGGATTCCGCCGTTTTCTCTACTGCCCGCAGCTCCCACAGGATAGAGGCAGCCTCCGCGAATTTATCGTCCGCC
>JAJAZF010000629.1 GCA_026785875.1 Chamaesiphon sp.
AAGGCATCAGTACTCGCGCCTTGAGCTGCTTCATCCCGCAGCTTAATTAAGTCTTCCAAATCTTTGGCGAGTTCGGCGGCGGGATAGGTGCCCGTCTCGACAATACTCTGACACAGCCTCAGAGCTGCTCTGACGGCATATCGTCCGACTGTTTCAATTTGATACTCGATCGCTACTTGATAGATACCTGGGGTGGCTGTCTCGCGGGTGCGCCCAAACCCTACGGGCATGTCGGCTAAGGTTTGCAGCTCCAGAGCCACATGTTCGAGGATATGCCCCATCATCGTGCCTTCCCGCAGCCGACTCAGGAATCCGCCCCGACATCCAGGCGAACAATAATGCTCCTCCAGGCTGGGCAAAATCGCCACCAGGCTGTCATAAAATCCTGGAATGGTATTCGACGGTCGATCGGCTAGGTCTTCCAAATCCAGCCGAATCAGGACGATCTTTGAGCGACGAATGCTCCAGTAGTTGGGACCGCGAAGTGTTTGGGTCTGGAGAATTTTCATATATGTAGGTGGCGATTTAGCTGATTATACGTAAATTGAATGCAAACTTATGGTTTTAAATAACGTTCGGCTCAGGGCTAATTCGAGGAATTTTGCTGTGTCCTTAAATCGTGCTTGAATATATTTATAGATTACCCTTACTTAATTCCAAAATGCGGCATGGTTTCTGTCACATCTGTTACAAAAAGATCGGCGTTGGGAGAGAAAAGTATCAAAGACTACTAAATAATTAAAATAGCTGTCGATGCTAGCAGAAGCGAATTTCACATGTCACAAAGCGATGAATCGATCGAACTAACCCAGGCACAATTCGCAGCCAGAGAATTAACGATC
This sequence comes from Chamaesiphon sp., assembly GCA_026785875.1. Classification (GTDB taxonomy): domain Bacteria; phylum Cyanobacteriota; class Cyanobacteriia; order Cyanobacteriales; family Chamaesiphonaceae; genus Chamaesiphon. The sequence goes on from JAJAZF010000629.1 coordinate 843, forward strand.
GACTACAGATATCGCTCCCGAGACAGTCGCTAGGATCGCAAGACATGCCGATGTCGATTCCGCAAGGCGGAGGCTACGCCAACGGTGTAGATTTGCACTGCTAGGAGCGCAAGACAGCCCGATGTTGATAGTTGTAGCGATCGCCGTGACTCAAGACATGAACGGTGAGATTATGTAGACTCAGCGGCGAACTTTCATCAGCCGCCGGATAATTCGTATGAGTCAATTTGCCTGGATCGATAATGGTAATGGTGCCTTTGCCGAGAACTTCAAAGGTACCGTCATGCTCAAAAGCGGCGCAGGTGTCCTCATCAATGCCAATCCCTAACTTATCGGGATGGGCGGCGATGGCACTCATCAATCGTGCCATCCGATTACGGTTGTGGAAATGTTGATCCACGAGTAGTTCGGGAAAAATGCCTAACCCATCAGTCAAATCGACTAATGATTGATTTGGAGATTCACCACTGCTACCACCGGAAATCATCTTTTCACCGACAATCGCTGCGCCAGCACTGGTTCCTGCCATGACGAGATTACCGATCCCAATTCTCTGTTTGATGGCTGCGATAAATTGGCTACCGCCAATCAGATCGCGCAGGCGCAACTGATCGCCGCCTGTTACGAAAACGCCAGTACAGGTGCCTAATATATTCAGCCAGCGTTCTTCGTCACACTCTTTGGGCTGACGAATATCCAGGATCTGCACTTGGGGGGCACCCATTTCCTTAAATATTTGGTAGTAGCGATCGCCAACAACGCTGGGTTCTTGTGATGCACAGGGGATGATGCCGATCGTCGCCATCTTGCCACCCGCACTTTTAAAGAAGGCGGTCAAAATGCCGCACCCGTTAACTTTGTCTTCTGCTCCACCAATAACCATTACTGGATAATGGGTAGA
>JAJAZF010000630.1 GCA_026785875.1 Chamaesiphon sp.
CTAGCTTGGCTGCGTGAGGCGGTTGCATAAGCAAGTGACAGATAAACATCAGATCTACATTATCGATCGATTGAGTTCGCTCGTGCAAAGATTGGGATATTAAAGATCTACATAGTTGAATTAGCTTTCTAACTCTTCACTTAAGAGCTATTAATTTTTGCCAGCGATGTGCGAGTTTGTATAGGGGAATAAGTGCTTTAGTTAATTCGTTCCCTCGCTCGGTCAAACTATAAGTAACTTGGGGTGGAATGGTTGGTGCATAATGACGATTGACAATTTCCATTGATGCCAACATTCTCAATCTTTCGGTCAAAACCTTGGTAGAAATACCACCGATTTTGCGGCGGAGTTCGCCAAACCGCAAGGCACCATCTTTAGCCTGTCTATGAGTCGTATGAAACGGTTGCAGCGAGTAAATATGCTGGCGAACAGTCACTCCGCCAGCGGATTCCGCAACTGATGGAACGGGGAATTAGTCTGGGAGTAGTTAGCGGCGATGTGATTGAAGGGACGATTACGCCCAAACTGATGGAACGAGCGAACCGTGGGCTGATTGAAGAACGTCGCGAGCAGGCGGGTAGATTACCAACTGTTGAGGACTTTGCTACAGCGATCGTGAATACCTGTGCGGAGGATAGCTTAGTTAATGGTACAACTATGTTTGTTGGTAGTACTTAATGGTGAATGAATTGTCGTCTCAATGCTCGAGCGGCTCCCCATCAATCTCGATCTGGTGGGCGATCTTGGCTGCATGAGGCGGTTACATCAGCAGGCGATCGAAACACTAGCGATCGATTTGGAATCGCGATCGATCGCCAGCCACGTCACCAAGATCCCAAACGTAGCAAAATTCCTGATTCTCTAATACCTTTAGGAGAACTTCTTGAATTTAAAATCATTTTTGGAATCTTGATTTTCAATAAATTTTACAGAATTGCTTAAAAATCAGTAAAAACTGCTACTGCTGATAGTATTCACCGATCGATCCCAGATTCGATCGCATGAATTTGATCTTACAAAATATCTTTGCGTTTTTGTAGGAATGCAGTCACGCTAAGATCAACAACAATGTGAATTAATAACATCAGCCAGTTAAAACTTAAATTAACCCAACTTTGTTCGTAGGCGATACCAGTGGGAAAGGGTAAATCTTGAATCGAGTCAGTATTTAGTGCGGCTGGGACTAAGCTGTTGACATTGACGATCGTCCCATATGCCCCGATCGCCCAGCGACTCAACATTAGATCAGAAATAATCGCTCCGACTCCTTGGAGTTGGAATAATAATCCCGAAAAAATGATTTGTGGGAGGAGTAATAAGGGTAAGGCACTATTGGCTTGACTGCTATTACCGACGGCGGCGGAGACTAATAATCCTAAGCTAAAACTGACTGTGAGAGTAAGAAAAGTATTGATAAAGATGCCTAATTGCCAGGAAATTAAGCCGGATGTGGGAGCTTTGAATCCAGTTGTTATCGTGAAGAGAATTAAGATTGTTTGGACGATCGCGAGTGCGGCAAGAACGGTAAATTTAGAGCCTAAATAGGCAGGAATTTGGAGATTAATCAATCGCTCGCGCAGATAAATCGCGCTTTCTTTGACAATTTCCTGTAACGAGCTAGATAAACCTACCCATAACGAGGCGCAAGTGAAAACGAACAATACTTGGAGTGCCAACCCAGGTAAACCAGTATCCGGCGAACTCCCGAGCGCAAAGGGATCTTTATCGCGTAGGGCAAAATTTATCAGGCTGATTCCGGCGGGTGCGGTGGCTAAAGCTAGTCCTAAATTCACTCGATCGCGAGTAATTCCACGCCGATACTTACCCGCTTGCGCTGTCCGCCGCTGAGATTTTCGATACCTGTGCTTGGTGCTTCAACGCCTAATAATGTCCGCATCAGCGTCGATTTTCCCGCACCACTCCCGCCCAATAAAGCGACAAATTGACCGGGTTCTAGGGCAAAGGAGAGGTTATCTAATCGGCGTTTGCCTTTAGTTTCGAGGATCAGATTGTGTACGTCGAGGCGAATTTAGTTGCCGCGATCGAGAATCTGGATTTCATCGCCTCTAATTACCAGCGTAAACGGGCCAATTTTAATTGTCGCACCATCAACCTTGATAAAATTATTCAGCGAGATGATTACTGTAACTAGATTACAGGCTTAACGCCACTTTCTGCACAGTTGCTACTCAAACACCTATTTCTTACCGATCGAGACAGCAGGATTTTACCAAATTAAATTGGAACATAGACCTTGATTTTAGTTCTGGTCAATCCCGTATATTGGAGCTTCTGTAAATCTGGGCATCCTTTCATATCCCAGGTGTGTAAAAAAACACGATCGATACCGGAGCCTTGAGCTTTATGGGTAGTCAGACAGTAGGCATAGGGACAAGAATCATAGGCTTTGTCTAGATCGACAGCTTTGTACCATTCTTGCTTGGCTCGATATGCTTTAATTATTTCTTGTCGTTTGATTTCCGATGCTGGAGTTAATATTTTCAATTTATAGCGGCTACCAGTTTCGGTTACTACTGGAATATCATACCAATCGAGTTGTGAATTTCTATTGGGTATACAATCTCCAATAACTTCACATTCTTCAGAGTTGTTCACAATAATATTCCATTCTTTTTTCTTGTTAATATTACTCGTTCCTGACGCTTTAGATTCTCTGAATACGGGCTTTTTAGCAATCAATCGATCTCCAACTTTGAACGGTAAGGCATCTCCACCCCATAGTTGTAGTCTAATCCAATTATTTAATGACTCAGCGGTATTATTACGCCATACTAAAATCCGACAATAGTTAGAATCTGCTTGCCATGCTGATGATTTAATTAATTGAGCAGCTTCATTCAACCAGTCTTGATATGGGAGGCAGATAATTGATTCATCCGCTGTCGATTGAAAGGGATAGAGATTCGTGCGATAGCGGTTATCGGTTCGCATCCGTTCGGCTACTTTACCAATTTCACCATCGTATCTAACAATTTCAGTGAGGACAGATTCATTCGTTATCAGTGGCGTTGTGGAAACAATCGGCTCTGATTCGCCAACTGGTGGTAGTTGAGCTGCATCGCCAACAAATAATACTTTAGTTTTCACCCCAATTGCTTTAGCTATGTCGGCAAAATTAGTCGAGCTAATCATACTAAATTCATCGATAATAATCATCTCAAAATCTAGTTTTAATTTTGATTTAACTGTAAATTCTTCAATTCCTGTTGCTTCATTCAGTCGCGGCTGTTGACCTAAAAGTTGAGCCACTGTCATTGCCTTAACAGTTAGACCTACTCCTTCGCCAATTAGGTTAATATTTTTAGCAGCTTTATTAGTTGGCGCGGCAACCGCATAATCGATCTCTTTGACTTTTAGCCACTTGATAAATTCAGCAATCAGAAAGCTTTTTCCCGTACCTGCATAGCCAGTTAATCTGAAGTAGCGAGTACTTTTACTGGTAGTAAATTCTTTTAATTTAATTAAAGCTTGCTGCTGAGAGGTAGTCAGACTAATTTCAGTTGCAATCGGTGGCGGCGAGGATATTGTCTGTCTATTCCATTCTGATAAAGCTAATTCTAACTTAGCTAACATCGCTACTCGCTGTGGTTCACTTAATTGATTATATGAAACAATCAGCTTTGTAATGTGATTTATCAGTGGTTTTGGTAGGGATGGATCTGTCGATTCGGAATCGGCTCGAACTGTTGGGGGTGTAATTTTAGGTACCTGCCGCTTACTTTTGAGATGCTCTAATTCTCGCTCGTCGAACATGGCTTTGCTGGTTGCGCCTGGTTCGGAGCGCACTGTCAATCTCCCCTCACTAACTTCTTTGGCTAGGGTGCGGGTGCTGATTCCTAAATATTTTGCTGCTTGCTGTGATGTCAGCATTTGTTAGAGTCTGCCAGGGGTTGCCAAGGGTCTGACATATTACTATAACCCACAAAGCCTCAATGATGCTCCTTTTGACTAGACGTTTTGTTTAGGAATTGGACTGATATTGCTCTCGATTACGATCGAGGATCATCTACCCAATTCAGAATCTATCCTGTTGAAAATTCTGACAGAAGGTGTGAGGATGAAAGATGCTCTTTTGCTAGAGAATGCACTAACAAATGACAAAATTTGGAGCAATACGATTATGGCTACCACCCAAGAAGATCGAGGTCCAACCCTGAGCGATGTTAAACAGGCAACTCAAGCACTGGTTAATGCCCTTCAGAGTCTAGCTCAGGCAAAGATCCACTCTACGACCGATCTGATCCAAGAAGCTTATCCAAACATCGAACATTCAGTCCGGACACTTCGAGTTGAAAATGTTTATAAGTCGATCGCGAGATTCTATTCAGACGCTCGTTGCCGTGCGAAAGGATGGCGAATGGAAGCTGGCTACCTTTCCAAACACCCGTCTTCGATTCTCCACCGGAGCAACTGAGCCGACATAAATGTCGCCTAATGGATGAAAGAAACTGCTCTAGGGCACTCACAAGCGATTATGCTAGATCTGTGTTCTGTTTGGTTCTTGGTTGGGTATTTGTCCTGGGAGTAAGATTAGTGGTGGGAAAATCCTCAGTGTTCAAACATCTCCCCATCCTATTGGAAATTGATGTCACCGAAGCACGGATCGCAATCCGCGATCGTCACAGACCGGAATGCGAATAAGTTTTACGGGCTGGGTAGTCAAGTGTCTTGCCCGCGATTTATTTTTCTGGACACCTTTGTTTCGCAACCCGTTTCGGGTTGAGCGAAGTACCACAGAGCGAGCAGGAGTCACTATCTTGATTATTTTCCCTTACAGCACTTTCCTTGATTATGAAGTACAGTAGCAGCAATTAGCAAACCAATTTCGTAGATGAATAGGATTGATGAGTTGTAAAGCAACTGAAATTAAAACATCCACCATTTTAGTGGTTTTAGGAGAAAATGTTTTGATAAAATTTTTAAGCTGTGACCACCAATGTTCAATACAGCACTTTCCAGCTATACTTTATCCATACTAATTGCACCGATGACCGTAACTTTTTTACCTCGATAGAATGGTTTCAAGTCATAGACTCTACTTCCTTTTTCACTACGAGTAGGATGGCGCATCAATCCAAGTAGTATTCCAGTTTCATCCAAAAACACCATATTTTCAGGCTCTATATCTCTGACTTTATCCCAGTATTCACATCTGAGTAGCTGCACTCGATCGGTCGCAGCTTGACTGCTCCTAACCGTTTTTTTTACGAGTTAGATTTAATTTCTGCAATTCTCGACTCGCCAAAGGCGAGGCTACGCCAACGAATCTAAATCTTTGCAACGAATCCTGGCATCCTCACAATTTCCTCAAATTATCCCCGTATAAATAATGGTCAGAGGCTTACTTCGATCGGATTCAATCTGGGCTGAAGTTGTCTACTCTCACCCCAATGGCAGGATATTTTTGTATGCTCCCAACAACTATCAATCCTCGAGTGATCGACCAAAATCCCCTTCCAACCTTAGTACTCCCATTTGCCGCAGTTGGTATCACCGATATCGCACTGGTTGGTGGTAAAAATGCCTCTCTCGGCGAGATGATTCAGCAATTGACTCCCAAAGGGGTGAAAGTGCCAACGGGCTTTGCGACTACCGCTGATGCTTATCGTTAATTCGTCACCAGTGCTGGTTTAGAGCCAAAGTTACGATCGATCTTTGCCGATTTAGATGTGGAAAATGGCGACAACTTGCGGCAACGGGGCAAGCAAGCCCGCTTATTAATATTAAAAACTCCCTTCCCACCAGCATTAGAAGAAGCGATCGCGACAGCCTATCAAGAACTATGCCAGGAATATGGCGCGGATACCGATGTCGCCGTGCGATCGAGTGCCACAGCCGAAGACTTACCCGATGCGAGTTTTGCGGGACAACAAGAGACTTATCTCAATGTCAATGGATTGAAAGCATTGCTCGAAGCTTGTGCCAAGTGCCTTGCATCGCTATTTACCAATCGAGCAATTTCTTATCGTCAAAATAACGGCTTCGACCATTTTGATGTGGCACTTTCGATCGGTGTCCAAAAAATGGTGCGCTCGGATTTAGCCACATCTGGGGTGATGTTTTCGTTGGCGAAGCCTCTCTGAAAGAGACTCGATACCGAGTCGGGTTTCAAAGATACTGCCTTAATTACCGCCGCCTATGGTTTAGGTGAAAATATCGTTCAAGGTGCTGTCAATCCCGATGAATATTTAGTATTTAAACCAACACTCGAACAGGGATATCGCCCGATAATTAAGCAGCAATTGGGCAGCAAAGAAATTAAGATGGTTTACGACGTGAGCGGTTCTAAACTAACTAGAAATATCCCAGTCTCTCAATCCGATCGCGATACATTTGCATTAACTGTAGATGAAATTCTTCAGCTAGCTAACTGGGCTTGTTTAATTGAATCACATTACTCACAGGTACGTGGTGAATATACGCCAATGGATATGGAGTGGGCAAAAGATGGCATCACTCAGGAGTTATTTATCGTCCAAGCTCGTCCCGAAACGGCAAGATCGCAAAGATCGTCGAATGTTTTACAAACTTATCGCTTATTAGAATCAGGTACCGAACTAATTACTGGTCGGGCTGTGGGTGAAAAAATCGGTCAAGGTAAAGCACGAGTAATTTTAGATCTGCGAGAAATCGATTCATTCCAAGCCGGAGAAATATTAGTAACAAATCGAACCGATCCCGATTGGCAACCGATTATGAAAAAAGCCAGTGCGATCGTCACAAATACAGGCGGACGAGTCTGTCATGCGGCAATTGTAGCGCGAGAGATGGGGATTCCGGCGATCGTTGGTTGTGGGACTGCGACAAAGGTAATTCGATCGGGACAAGATATCACCGTGAGTTGTGCTTCGGGTGAAACTGGTCGAGTTTATCAAGGTTTAATCCCCTATCAAGTTGATGAAATCTCACTCGAAGATTTGCCACATACTCGGACTAAAATCATGATGAATGTTGGCAATCCTGAAGGTGTATTTGCATTGAGCGCGATCCCAAATGATGGGGTAGGTTTAGCTCGGATGGAGTTTATTATTGCCAATCACATTAAAGTGCATCCGCTGGCATTGATTCATTTTGATGACTTGAACGATCGAGTTGCAGCGATTAAAATTGCTGAATTGACGGCTCAATATGAAGATAAGATCCAATTTTTTATCGACAATCTAGCTGAGGGTATTGGTACGATCGCCGCCGCATTTTATCCTAAACCTGTCATCGTCCGCTTGAGCGATTTCAAGAGCAATGAATATGCCAATCTCTTAGGTGGTAAACAATTTGAACCGATCGAAGAAAATCCGATGTTGGGTTGGCGCGGCGCGTCGCGGTATTATGACGATCGATATCGCGCCGGATTTGCGTTGGAATGTCAGGCAATGAAGAAAGTTCGCGACACGATGGGTTTAACTAACATGATTTTAATGGTACCATTTTGTCGAACTCCCGCAGAAGGACGGCGAGTAATAGCGGAAATGGTGGCGAATGGATTGGTACAAGGTGAAAATGGGTTGCAAGTTTATGTGATGTGTGAATTGCCGAGTAATGTGATTCTAGCTGATGAGTTTTGCGAAATATTCGATGGTTTCTCGATCGGTTCTAACGATTTGACTCAGCTAACTTTAGGGATCGATCGAGACTCTGAGTTAGTCGCACATTTATTTGACGAACGGAATGATGCCGTTAAACAAATGATTAGCAAGGCGATTCAAACCGTCCACAAACACGATCGCAAAATTGGAATTTGTGGGCAAGCACCGAGCGATTATCCTGAATTTGCCAAGTTTCTGGTGAATGAGGGCATCGATTCGATTAGTCTTAACCCAGATTCTGTCTTGAAGACGCGATTAGAAGTTGTAACAGCAGAACGAGATCTAACTAATTAGAAATTTAGTTGCAAACTGATTCAGAAAATAACTGTATTTATCGATCAAAAAAATCCAGATTTAGCAAATGTTGCTGAAGTAAATTTCAATCTCTGCTGGGAATTTTTTTTACCCTCACAATATCCTCAAATTGTTAATGTAAGCTGACTATACAGCATTCATGAAGGGCTAACGATGAAAATCACAATTGCGAGGGACTTCCTAAACTTTTTACAAACTGACATCGCAATTCCAGCCACCGATTTACAATTAGCTATCCAAGATTCAGAAAGAACGCCGAATGTATTGCCGATGATTTTGTGGCAGTACGGACTGATAACTTTAAGCCAGTTAGACCAAATCTTTGAATGGTTACAGGGCAAGGGATCTAGCGAGCAATCGTCCCTCAAATAATACGACTTCTGGCTCAATGATTTCAATTCAGACTTGAATTCGGGACAAAGCAATCAGATCGGGCAGTCGGATTCGGCTCAAAGGTAAAGGTCGTCCCAGTCCTTTTTCCCAACAGCGCGGCGATCTGGATCTCACGATTCTCCCTTGGAGACGCTCCGCGAACGAATTATTACCCCATCCATTTTTTCAGTTTTCAGGCGACAATCTAACCTGGGAAGTACCCATTTGCCCAGATGAAGCTGTTTGGTGACGGGAACTTCAACAATTGTCATCGAGCAATTTGTGCAAATGGGATCGATCGAATCTATCGGTACAATGCTCCACTCGCGGGAGATTGGGCGCATCGCTCAAATCCAACGGTTGCGGCAGGATTTAGGATTAAATCTCGTCGGCGCGACGATGGTATTAGATCTGGCATAGGAAATCGCCCAACTTCTGGCACTACTGGAAGTATTTCGATCGACAGGGCAGCTAGGAGAATGAAAAAGAGAGGAATTTTGATAATAGTCAGGTTCTATAGAAAAGCAAAATTATGTTTCTTCCGATCGATCTTAATACAGTAGCTGGCTTAACCGATCGAGATGCGCTCGTTGGCGTAGCCTTTCCTTTGGAAAATCGACTCAAACAAGAAGGTTATAACGAATTACCGCTTATAAAAACCTCACTAAATCTATCCATCGGGTAAATTAGCGCAGAATAAGTCTACGGTGTAACTTTAAGTCAATCAGATTTAACGCGGTCGCGCCTTTGACCCGACCCGCTTGGAAGATACTCGACATTGCTGTTC
>JAJAZF010000631.1 GCA_026785875.1 Chamaesiphon sp.
CTGGATTGCTGACTCTCAAAGTTTAGAAGTCGCTCTGACAAATACTAGAGGAGAATTGAGTGCGATCGAAGGAGATTGCCCTGGCTCATCAATTTTGCCAATCTTATTTACATCACCTTACGATCCACCTTTAAAGTTTCCGATCGCCGCACCAGTTCCCATTGAAGAGCTTTCAATTTGGCAAGAAATTATACATATTTTGGTAATTCGTCCCCTAGTAACTATTAAGTTTAGAGGGAAATTAGTGAAAATACCACCGATCGCACTTATTGGTTTAGCTATTGCTACAATCGGTTATTTTCAAACGCGCCCGCCAGTGCTAAAACCTGCCTGTAATACCATTCAAGGCGATCGAATTAGCTGCGGCGAAGAAATCATGCTTATGCCAGATAGCAGGGGCGTACAGCAAGATAAACAGGATGGTGCTAATGCAATTGCCAATGGAGACTTTGCTCTAGCAGTAAAGCTACTAACTAAAGCTTGGGATGCTAAAAAAGATCCAGAAACCTCGATTATGCTAGAAAATGCCAAACTAGCTAACCAAAATCTCCCGATTAAAAGTATCGCGATAACTATTCCTGGGAACAAATCTACTCCATCAGATATTCCGACTAGCATGTTGAAAGCAGTCGCATTTTCCCAGCAGCAATGGAATGCAGATCCTAGCCATTTGTGGAAACTGCAAGTTGTCATCGTAGACGATCGAAATAATAAAGTCGATGGGGTTAAATTAGCAGACGAGTTATTGACACGGGGTATATTTGCGGGAATTGGTAGCTATTCATCGGAAGTAACCTCAGGAGTGAAAGATATCTATAAGCAACATCAAACTGTACTAATATCTGGTACTTCTACTGCCGATCGATTAACTAACAACAATCGGGACACTTACTTTTTTCGTGTCTGTTCTAACAATCAGATCTCTGGAAAACAGATTGCTAACTATTTAAAAAATCATAAATATAATAAGATCGTCTTGTTCCGTACTCCTGGTAAGACATTCAGTGATTCAATGACAGCAGCATTGAAAGCAAATATTCAGGGTATAGATATTGTCAAAGAGTTTAACTTTGAAGGCAAAGGCGATCCAGCCGATTATCTAAAGCAAGCCAGAATCGCCGGAGCGCAAGCGATCGTCTTAATTCCTGATGCTTATACCAGTCAAGATCCAGAACGCGAGCGGCTCCTGTCGATCCTCAAAGCAAACAATGGTAACTTACCAATTATCGGCAATGAAGTAGTCAAAGATCAAACTCTATTTAACTATAGTAAACAGCAACTTCAGAAACTAGTGATTAGCTTACCTTGGCATCCATCTAGTTATCAGAATAATATAATTAATATACCTAACTTTTGGGGTGCAAAAGCCCAACTAGATCATCGGATTGCGATGACTTATGATGCGACTCAGGTGCTAATTACTGCATTGGATCGATTGCCGATCGATCTAGAAATTACCAAGAGCCGCCAGGAACTTCAGAAAATTATTAGCAATCCTACTTTTGATATTGGGGGAATTACTGGGCAAATTAGCTTTACAGGTAGCGATCGATCGCAAACAATCAATAGCTTAGTTCAACCTCAATGTGACGCTACCAAGTGTTCGGGGTTTGAACCTGCACGATAAGCTGGGGATCGCTCCGACTACATCTAACCTAGACAGCCCTACCGATCGGTACCGAAAAATGTCATAATGTCGGATGCTGTAAATTTTTACATCACTATATAGCGATCCGGCTGTGTGACAACTAAGTGTTGTGCAAAGATATTATTAGATAAAATTCATTCAGCTTATGACCCAACTTACCAGTTCTGCTGACGTACCAGATCTCGGTCGTCGCCAATTCATGAACCTGCTCACCTTCGGTACGATCGGTGGGATGGTGCTCGGTGCTGCCTATCCATTTGTAGCATACTTTATACCACCTGCTAGCGGTGCGGCGGGCGGCGGTGCAACAGCCAAAGACGCTCAGGGCAATGAGGTCAAAGTTAGTGCATTCCTAGCTGGTAAGGCAAAAGGCGATCGCGAATTGGCTCAAGGCTTAAAAGGCGATCCTACCTACCTCGTCGTAGCTGATGCAACAATCGTCAACTACGGGATCAACGCGATCTGTACTCACCTAGGCTGTGTTGTCCCCTGGAATAAGGCTGAAAACAAATTTATGTGTCCTTGTCATGGCTCTCAGTACGATGAGACAGGCAAAATGGTACGTGGTCCCGCACCTAAATCTTTAGCTCTAGCCCATGCAACAGTGACAGAAAACGACACCATCGCGCTTACCCCGTGGACTGAAACCGATTTCCGTACAGACGAACCAGCTTGGTGGGCATAAACCAGGGAATAGGGAATAGGCGATAGGTTTGAGGGATGAGTTAAATCCGATGTTTACGATCCACTCACTATTACCCATTCACTCAACATCCGTATATTATTAATTTTCTTCGTCTGTCATCCTTAACCTATGAAATTAACTCTACTCTCATGGCAACGTAGCCAGCGACTGTTAACCAAAACCCTAGTCGTTATCTTGGCTAGCGTCGGGATCGTTTTCGCCAACGATCTTGCTCTACCACAATCAGCCGCAGCCTATCCCTTCTGGGCGCAACAAACCTACCCAGCCTCTCCCCGCGAAGCAACAGGTAGGATCGTCTGTGCCAACTGTCATCTAGCAGCAAAAGTCACTGAAATCGAAGTCCCACAGTCAGTAACCCCCGATACAGTTTTTGAAGCTGTCGTCAAAATTCCTTACGACGCAAGTATTCAACAAGTCACCGCAGATGGTAGCAAAGGGCCATTAAACGTCGGTGCTGTCTTGATGCTACCCGACGGTTTCAAAATCGCCCCAGAAGACCGTCTCTCCCCCGAACTGAAAGAAAAAACCGAAGGGATGTACTTTCAGCCCTACGGTGACGGAAAAGAGAATATTGTCATCATCGGCCCACTCCCTGGTGATAAATATCAAGAACTGATCTTCCCCGTCTTATCGCCCAATCCTAAAACCGAAAAAGGCATTTACTTTGGTAAATACCAAATTCACGTCGGCGGTAATCGCGGTCGCGGACAGGTCTATCCTACAGGCGAGAAAAGTAATAACACTGTTGTCAACGCTTCTGTTGCTGGAAATATTACGGCAATTACCAAACAAGAAGATGGTAGCACTCAAGTCACCATCCAACCCGCGACTGGCGATGCTGTCATCGACAAAGTTCCTGCTGGCCCTGAGTTACTAGTCGCTCAAGGTGCTGCTGTTACCGCTGGTCAAGCAATCACCAACAATCCTAACGTCGGTGGTTTCGGTCAAAAAGATATCGAAATCGTCTTACAAAATCCCGATCGAATTTTGGGTCTGATGGCATTTGTCTTTATGATTATGCTATCTCAAGTATTACTAGTACTCAAGAAGAAACAAGTAGAGCGCGTTCAAGCTGCTGAAATGGAGTTCTAGAAACCGTGATGATAGCGATCGAATGACGCGATCGACAAATGCACTAGTTGTTACAGCTAGTGCATTTTTTTATATTCCGA
>JAJAZF010000632.1 GCA_026785875.1 Chamaesiphon sp.
GGAGAAGTCGGGGCTATATCACAACTACTTTATCTACAAATGACGATCGATCCTCTCAACCATGACTAGTCACGAATTTACATGTCAAGAAGATCTCATCGCTGGTGTTGATGAAGTTGGGCGGGGGGCATTATTTGGGATAGTAGTTACAGCCGCCGTTATTTTGCCTAAGACTGCAATTATTGAATGTCAAAATTGGGGTATAAAAGATAGTAAAAAGCTTTCAGCGCACCGTCGAGAACTACTAGTACCGCAGATTCAACAAACCGCGATCGCCTATACTATCGGGACAGCTACCGTAGCGGAAATCGACGATTTAAATATTTTACAGGCAACTCTATTAGCCATGCGTCGGGCAATAAAGGGGTTAGCCATCACACCAGAATTATGTTTAATTGATGGTAATAAATCGATTCCCGATCTAGATATTCCCCAGCAAACTCTAGTCAAAGGTGAAGATAAATCCGTTTCGATCGCTGCTGCTAGTATATTAGCGAAAGTTTGGCGCGATCGATTGACGATCGAACTAGCGGAAATTTATCCCATGTACCACCTTGCCAAGAATAAAGGGTACGGTACCGCTCAACATCTCATGGCGATCGAGAAATACGGGATTACACCCGAACATCGACAGTCTTTTAGCCCTTGCCAAGGTAGGGCAATTCATATGTCCCTACCCTGAATTACTAGCCTAAATGTGGAGCTTGAGGCGTAGTAAATGAGTCAGATCGATCGCCTTGGGTTTCGGTATTTGCCCAGAGCGTATAATCAGCCAATAATTGGTGCATCAATCTTTGTTTAAAAGCATTGAGGATACTTTTAAGCAAACTATCTCCAGCCGACTCTACTATTGAGGTAGGCATAAAGTTTAATGGTGGTGGGAGATCTACTTGAACTTCCAAATCTGCATGTCCTTCGAGATAGGTTTGTCCCTGTTTTTGATAAGGTGACAATTTACCGATCAGTTTGAGACTAAAACGTCGATCGATATAATCAATTCCCCGAATTTCACATTTGGTAGAAGCAACTTGTACCGTACCATCTGCTCCCGTCCAAACCCGTAGAAATACCGTCGGCTGAAGATCGAATCCAAAAAAACTTAGCGTCCGCATCGTCAAACAAAACTCATCATCACTTACCTGTTTAATTTGATTTGGCTCAACTAGCGATCGCACCAAACGATGCGGCTGGCGTAGATAGTGCTGAATGGGGATAGGTTGCTGGGGTACAGCAATGTCAACCGATCGATCCGCTGTAAATTTAACGATGTGCATATATATATCCAGGAGTTAGAAACTAGTAACACCGGAGAGATTAATTAACTATCAATTGTTAATGCTCTTAAATATCTGAAACTTAGCAAAAAAATAAGTTTTAATTTATCGATGTCTAGTTGCGATAAGATACCTTTATCTAAGATTTTATCGCATTCACGATCCAGATTTCTAGATAAAATTAAAAAATTCAGTAATTTACCAAGTTAGTGCCACAATTCTGGTATTACTTGCGAATTGTTTATGACATTGAAGATCGCTCATTTGGGGCCTACGGGTACCTATGCTGAAGCTGCTGCGCTCGCTTATGCCCAGACAGAAATCACGACCCAATTTTGCTTGCAGCCCTATCCCAATATCGCTCAAACGCTCCAAGCGGTAGCTAGTGGGGAAGTAGCACTCGCGATCGTTCCAGTCGAAAACTCGATCGAGGGTGGTGTGACGATGACCGCCGATACGATCTGGCAACTAGCCGCAACGCTCCAAATTCAACAAGCGATCGTTTTACCGATCCATCATGCCTTAATTTCTGTCGCCA
>JAJAZF010000633.1 GCA_026785875.1 Chamaesiphon sp.
CCAAACCGCGACGCTTGGCAGCCAGATCTCGCAGATCGACCAATTCCAATTCCCGATGAGACAGCATCCCGACGAGGGCGAGTTTCATTTCACATAGCGCAAACGCACTGCCGATACACCGTCGCGCACCACCACCAAAGGGCAAAAATTCAAAGGGTGAAAACTGTCGCTCTAGGAAACGTTCTGGTCGAAACTCTTGGGGCTGGGGATATAAATCTTCCCGCTGGTGGGTTGAATAAATCGAGCCAAGAATGACAGTTCCTGCTGGTAATTCGTATCCGGCGATCGATACAGTTTTCTTGGCTACTCGGGGCAAAGTCAACATCGCTACCGGATAAATTCGCAAGCTTTCATTACACACAGCATCGAGGTAGGGTAATTTCAGAATGGCATTAGGATCGGAATTTTCGCCCAAGGCATCGATTTCATCCAGCAGTTTTTCCTTGACTGTGGGTAGTTTGTGAATCCAATACAATGCCCAAGCTAGCGCGGTAGCAGTTGTTTCGTGTCCGGCGACGAGCAGAGTCATCAATTCATCGCGTAATTCCCGATCCGTCATCGCTGTCCCCAGCTCGTCCCGAGCGGCCATCAACATGCTGAGGATATCCGTGCGTGAGGCATCGGGGTTGGCATGGCGTTCTTGGATTTCAGCATAGATGGTGTCATCTACCTCGCGCTGAAGGCGCATTTGCGTCGCCCAGGGGCCAAAAAATTCCTGTTGCAGCAGCGGCAGATATAACATCGTCACACTTAATGGCGAACTGCCCCGATCGAGAAGTCGAACTAATAGCTGCTCTAGCTTGGCAGCGCGCGCTCCCGTGTTTAGTCCGAATACGGCGGCCATCATCACCCCCAGGGTAATCGCTTGAGTGGTCTCCCGCACGTCAAAAGTATGCCCGACAGGGATATTCTCGATCGTCTCAGCCGTAACTCGATCGATAATCTGACGATAAGTTCGCATTCGATCGCCATGAAATGCTGGCATCATCAACTGGCGTTGGCGTTGATGTTCTTTGCCACTCAAGGTAATTACGGAGCGATCGCCCAGCAAATACTTAAACAAATCGTTCAGCTCGCCTGGTGCGCTAAAATCATCGCGGGTATCCTGCGTCAAAATTTGTTGCAAAGCTTGTGGATTGCTGACAAAGACGATCTCTGGACGTTGGCGGCTAAATTTGAGCGTAAAGATGTCGCCATAACGATCGGTACATTCCGACATCAGCGACATCGGACTGAAAATCCAACGCATCAGTTGGACGAAAGTTGGAGATTGAGGGCCTGGTGGTAGTTGCATAGTCGCTTTTTCCTAATTAATAATAAATCTCATCGGCATCGTTAGCACGAGAGAAACCATATCCCTGTAAGCTAAGAAACTTAATACTGTCGATATCGGCGCTCGTCAGAGGGCGGACGGTAGGATCGTCAGCGGTTGCTGGAGTTGCCTGCATCAACGCAGCCGAGTCGCGCCAAACCAAACCCACAGACGTATACAGCGATAAAGAAGTCGGATTGATAGCCTCTTGAAATAATCGTGTCTGTCGAATGCCGCGTCGATGGGCTTCATCAATCGCCCATTGCAGGAGTAAGTGCCCGATCCCCTGAGACTGAAAACGCGGACCGACGGTAAGTGGGCCGATCCCAGCGACAGCATCGCTATGTAGCAAAAAAGAGCCGATCGGCAGACCATCTACTGTAGCGACAATACCCGTACAATAGTGCCCCATTCCACGTCTGTGGTAAACTTCGACATCGTTAGGCTCGAGAGCGATCGTCCGATCGAGAAGGTAAATAGCGCAGTGGTTCCAGTTCCCGCCCCCAAGACAAAAGGATAGTTAGTCAGAAGCCCAAGTAGGAAGCTAGACACCGCAGCACAAAGGGCAATTGCCACCAAAATTTGCTCAAATAAATCTCCAGTCTGCTTTAGAAAATGGCATTTCCTAAGATATGAGCATTCACGACCAGAATCGGAGCCGTGGTCATGAAGATAGTAACTGGAGTTTAGACTAAAAAAGAGAGAAGGGCGGCCAAAGGAGAACTTCAGCCACCGTTCAGGAGAGAATGAGGGTGAAAAAGAAACCTATCCGCTCCATACATGAACAGTGAACGATTAAAGGA
>JAJAZF010000634.1 GCA_026785875.1 Chamaesiphon sp.
ACCGCCAGCTAGAGTTGAGGTAGCTGTCATCCCACCGCGTCAACCAGTGGGGATCGTCATCACAAATTCGACTGGGGCAAAAATTTGGATCGATCGAACTACCAAATTTACTGGCAATGTCAAAGTTGGGACGCAACTGAAGTGGCTCCTCAAAAAGCCGATCCCGATCGACACTAATAATGTGGATAGCTGGATCGGATCTGGGGATTCAAAACCACCGAAGCCATTAGGTAAAATCCGTCAGAAACAAATCACTGTTAAGGTGAGAAAATATTAAACCTTAGCGCAAGCGTAACGTTACCCAAAATTAGAGCAGAGGCAATCGATCGATTCCCGTTGCTCTAATTTTTTGGAGGAAATTTGTGACGATCGCTTACCTTTATTTTTGGTACGCGTAAAGATCGCCTGTCGCTTTACCTAGAACAGCAGAATGCCCCCACCAGAACGGTACTCCGTTTGGTGGTTGATTGGTCGGGGGACCCGACCAGTAGATGAATGCGAGTGAGCCGCCGATTGCCCACTGGGCGGGTCCCCCGACCAGTAGTCCGACAATACCGACAATCGTTAGATCTTCGAGAAAGAGGACGGGCATGAGAAGACGAACAAATTCCTTGTCTTGTCGCACACAACCTGGAGGAAACCTCCAGGTCGATGCGCCGCTGTTTTATCTTAGCATTTGCGCTATACTTATACCAATTACCTCGACGTAAGAATGTTAGTATTTGAGTCAAAACTAGAAGGAATGCAGCAACAGTATGATGCTCTTGATGATGCGATTCGTACTGCTAGATTCATTCGCAATAGCTGTCTTAAATACTGGCAAGAAAATCGAGGTGTCGGTCGATACGATCTGAGTCGATACTGTGCTATTCTAGCCGATTGTCCCGATTTCCCTTGGGCGAAGAAGCTAAATAGTATGGCGCGTCAAGCCAGTGCTGAACGTGCTTGGTCGGCGATTTCTAGATTCTTTGATAACTGCAAAAAGAATCTAGCAGGCAAGAAAGCGGAGTCTTTGCGGTCGGGTTCCCCGACCATGCAAAAGACCCAAGCAGGCTATCCCAAGTTTAAAAAGCACCAAACGAATTCATCGGTTGAATACAAAACCAGTGGGTGGAAACTATCTGAAGATCGGAGATTTCTCACTTTCACAGATGGTTTTAAAGCGGGTACGTTTAAACTGTGGGGAAGTCGCGATCTGCACTTCTACCAACTCGAACAAATCAAACGAATCAGAGTCGTTAGGCGTGCAGATGGGTATTATGCTCAATTTTGTATCGACACAGAAAGACTAGAACAGCGAGAGCCAACAGGTAAAACGATTGGATTGGATGTGGGATTAAACCACTTCTACACCGATTCTGATGGTAATCAAATTGAAAATCCCCGCTATTTGAGAAAATCAGAACGTGCTTTAAAACGAGTACAGAAAAGACTATCTCGAAAGCAGAAAGGATCGAGGAATCGAGTCAAAGCTAGGGGAAAATTAGGTAGAAAGCATCTCAGAGTAAGTCGCCAGCGTAAAGACTTTGCAGTAAAACTCGCAAGGTGCGTAGTGAGATCTAGCGATCTCGTGGCGTATGAGGATCTAAAGGTGCGGAATCTGGTTAAAAACCATCACTTAGCTAAGTCGATTACTGATGCAAGTTGGTCGCTATTTCGCCAGTGGATAGAGTATTTTGGTAAGGTATTTGGTGTGGTAACTATTGCAGTTCCACCCCACTATACGAGCCAGAAATGCTCAAATTGCGGTGAAATAGTGAAGAAAACTCTCAGCACTAGAACTCATCAATGTCCGCATTGTGGATATGTTGCCGACCGAGATGAAAATGCTGCTCGGAACATCCTGCAAATAGGATTAGCTACGGCGGGGCACGTCGGAAGCTGGGAAGATAATTCCCGACTGGACGGGTCTCCCGCCCAGTAACGTCTGTGGACAGATCGACCTCTGTTTGGGTGATGAAAGTCCTCCAAGTAAGTCGGCTGGTCGAAGCAGAAAAACTAAGGCGTGAGTCTTTAGAATCCCCCTCTATAGCCGTACTCGGCTATAGAGGGGGAGAATGTCAAAATAAAACCTAGACTCTTTACCAAACTCGCCGTGATTAACCTCCAACCCTTCGATCGTCATCAAAGTTTAACTGTGATCCCTCCTACTGCGGGTGTGTCTCTTCATGGCACACTAAGGATTCCTGGGGATAAATCTATTTCCCATCGCGCATTAATGCTGGGAGCCTTGGCGGAGGGGGAGACGACGATTCAGGGATTGTTATTGGGTGAAGATCCCCGCAGTACAGCGGCTTGTTTTACGGCGATGGGGGCGCAGATTTCTGAGTTAAATACCAACTTGGTAACGGTGACAGGGATTGGACTGGGACAGATTCAGGAACCTGTAAATATCCTTGATGCCGGAAATTCGGGGACGACAATGCGGCTGATGTTGGGAATTTTAGCGTCCCATCCCGATCTATTTTTTACTGTAACTGGAGACGACTCCTTGCGCTCGCGTCCAATGTCGCGAGTAGTCACACCCCTAGCCCAGATGGGAGCGCAGATTTGGGGACGCAAGGGGAACTCTCTGGCACCTCTAGCCGTGCGCGGACAAGCATTGCAACCAATTCACTATCATTCCCCGATCGCCTCGGCTCAGGTCAAGTCGGCAATTTTACTCGCTGGATTGATGACATCTGGGCGGACGACGGTAACAGAACCTGCTTTATCGCGGGATCACTCCGAACGGATGTTACGGGCGTTTGGGGCGGATGTAGAGGTCGATCCCGAGACCAATAGTGCGACGGTGACAGGTTATCCCACATTGCGGGGACAACAGGTAATCGTACCTGGAGATATTAGTTCGGCGGCATTTTGGTTAGTGGCTGGATCGATCGTGCCTGGTTCGGAGTTGTATATTGAAAATGTCGGTGTCAATCCTACCCGCACAGGAATTTTGGTGGCGTTAGAATTGATGGGTGCCGATATTACGCTCGAAAACCAGCGCGAAGTAGCAGGGGATCCTGTAGCAGATTTACGAGTAAAACACAGCAAATTAACAGCCTGTGAAATTGGAGGGGATCTGATCCCTCGCTTAATCGATGAAATTCCAATTTTAGCAGTAGCGGCAGTATTCGCCGTAGGAACGACGATAATTAGAGATGCTGAAGAATTGCGAGTAAAAGAAAGCGATCGACTACAAGTAATGGCAGCAGCGTTAACTAAAATGGGTGCAAAAATTACCGAGCTACCAGATGGTTTAGAAATTACTGGTGGAGGAGAG
>JAJAZF010000635.1 GCA_026785875.1 Chamaesiphon sp.
ATCCATCGGCTCGATCGTTACTGGGGAAAATTTTGTCATAATTGGGTTGGAAGTACATGGTTTGGGGCGGTGCTGAATCGCTGTCTGTCTTGTCTTGCTCGACCTGGAGGGAACCTCCAGAACGCAAGCCGCAACTGTCAACTGTCAACTGTCAACTGTCAACTGTCAACTGACCTAACGCTTGCTTGGCAATGCGGGTAATATAGATTGTTACGGCGATCGTGGCGACAAATCCGACAATCCGAATCGTCCATTGTAGAGTTGGATTAGTCGGCTGAGTCCCTGTTCCAATGAGAGCTACACTCCCAGCCAGCGAACCAATATACACAAACATCATCGTCCCAGGAATCATCCCGATCGAACCAATTATATAATCCTTAATTGAAACTCCCGTCACTCCAAAGGCATAGTTGAGCAAATTAAACGGAAAAATCGGCGATAAACGGGTGAGGAGAACAATTTTCAACCCTTCCTTACCTACAGCGCGATCGATCGCGCTAAATTTATCATTACCCGCAATTTTTTTAGCTACCCAATCCCGTACCAAATAACGACCGACCAAAAATGCCGCAATTGCGCCCAATGTTGCCCCAATAAACACATAGACGCTACCCCACCACACCCCAAATAGCACACCTGCACCTAAGGTTAAAATAAAAGCTGGTAAAAATGCTACCGTTGCGATAATATAAACACCGATAAAAGCGATCGCACCAATAGACCCTAAACTTTCGATCCATTCCAGCGTATTCTTTAACAATACCTGAAGATTGAATCCAGAACTACTTCTTGGAACATCCTGTGCCCAAGCTGCTTGCTCGAAGCAGACTAACCATAGCAATACCAAAAAGATTAACAATAATGTCTGTCGAAAATTAGCAACAAGAAAGAGACTAGATATTTTTAACTGCTTCATACTCCCTTTTTACCTAAAAAATAGACGACTTGTCGATCCATCATTCACCATTCACTGTAAGGTTGCGCTAAATCCTCAGCAGCCCAAGTCTAGCGAATCGCTGTCTTGTCTTGACGAAGTTATATGCGGAAGGATACACCTCCGCGTAATTCGTCGCTGTCACAGCGAGATCTGGAGGTTTCCTCCAGATCTCACAAGCCGCTATCAACTATCAACTATCAACTATCAACTATCAACTATCTAACAACATCCATCGCCCTGATAATGCCAAGTAGAGGGAGTGATGATACATTCATCCGGTAGTAAAGCCATTAATTTTGCTGCTGTCTTATCGCACACTGCCGCAGGTAAACCGCGTGGTAGAATATGTCCGACTCGATCGTCAAAAACAGTTTCCACACCAGCATAAATCGCTGTTTTACCTGTAAAAATACACGCCCCATCATCAGGAATTGGCACTTTAAAAGCAACTGAGTCGAGACTTTCTAGCAATAAATGTGTATCGAGCTGATAACTGGGTGCGTCCAATAATCGGTAGGGACGACGCGCCCGAATTTCAATTTGCCCGAAACCATTGGCGATAATTCGCTGGGTATATTCATCATAAGTCATCGCCCCCGAGAGACACATCGCCCGCAAGCGTTGATCCTGCTGTAAGTGTAATGGGATCTGACGAGTCGCGATCGGATCGCTCATTTGTAGTCTACCACCAGGTTTGAGTACGCGATAGGCTTCGGCTAAGGCTCGATCGAGATCCGCTGGTTCAAAGATATTAAATAGACAATTCTGCGCGACTACATCTACAGATGCGTCTGGCACTGGTAGATCGAACGCATCACCCGAGCGAATCTCCACAAAACTCGGATCGAACCAGGAATTAGACTCCGCCGCTAATTTGAGATTCCGCGCTGCCGCAACACGCATCTGAGCCACTGGATCGATCGCGATTACCCCAGCCACCCGCCGACTAAAATAAGCAAACTGGAGAGCCTCCAAGCCCCCACCCACGCCGATATACAATACCGTTGGTTCATTTGCCAACTCCGATGGATGTACCGTACTCCCACAACCATAATTCATCTCCTGCATGATATCGGGGATATTCAATCCAGGTAGTTGTAAAGGAGTACTTTGCACACAGCACAACCCGACTTCTGGCGTTTGGGCAACTTCAGTATAGAACTGAGCGGCTGTCTCTAGATAACCCATAAAATATTCCCGATCCGTTAACTAAATGATTTCTTAGAGGCTCATATCAGCCTTCATGATAAACCATCCATTGCTGTTGGTTTGAAAGCTTAATCAGCCAACAGTCGAGAGCATTAAACCAACTCTGCCAAAATCTTGGTAACTTCGCCTTGATGATGTCGCCGATTATCGTCGTACCGAGTCAAGGTATTTAGATCCGCATGACGGCTCAACTTCTGCACCCTCCGCGTATCCCCATTCGTCGCATCCAGTGCCGCTGTAATCGCACTGTGACGGACGCGGTGGGGACTCATCACTTTGTAGATCCCAGCACGGGTTCCCGTCTCTCTGACGAGAGTATAGATCGCATTCCCACTCAAGCGGTGTCCCTTCGTCGCGCGATCGAGCGTACAAAATAACGGTTCGCTATGCTTACATTTCCCCCGCAATTCCAACCACGCTTGAATTGCC
>JAJAZF010000636.1 GCA_026785875.1 Chamaesiphon sp.
GGACATGGGGCAACGCTTCGGTCATGATTTTTCTCATGTGCGAGTACATACTGATGCAGCGGCGGCTCGATCGGCTCAAGAGGTAACTGCTAATGCTTATACAGTTGGACATAACATTGTGTTCAATGCGGGACAGTATGTGTAGCGACCCACAATACTAATCACTCCAGACCACAATCATCGCGATTTTGAGACCACATTAGCTGCAACTATAAATGCAGTTGAGACCGAATTAGGGCTTGCTGAAAAAGTCAATAAATGGCATTAAATTAGATCGATCGTTAGTCGCTCTAATTTAATCTATCAGCAAATAGGATGCAATTAGGATCGATTATAATTTTGTAACTACTCAGGCTTAAAAAAAGTGGAAGTTTTAAGCAAGGAGCGCAAGCATCAGGTAGTGTGGTGAAGAAGTAGATAGAGAAACAGGTTAAGACGGTTGAACGAAAATAGACCGATTCAAGAAATCAGCCCAGAAGAAATCCGTGCAGTGTACGCACGGGGGGAAGAAGCTGTGATTGAATTGGTGTTCGTATTAGTCGAACAGATCGCGAAACTAGAATCGCGATTGACGCAGGTAGAAGGAATGCTCAAGAAAGATAGCAGCAACAGCAGTAAACCGCCAACCTCTGATGGATTTGGGAAGAAGACGAAAAGTTTAAGAATAAAGGGCGAACGTAAAACAGGCGGTCAGCCGGAGCACCCTGGTAGCACATTGGAGTGGAGTAGTGAGGTAGATGTCGTAGTAGAACATCAGGTACATGAGTGCGATGGGTGTGGGGCATCATTAGCACAGGAACCAGTGGAGAGAGTACGGGCAAGGCAGGTACATGATATCCCGCCGATAGAGTTAAGAATATATGAGCATCGAGCCGAAGTTAAAAATTGCCCCCATTGTGGAGTAAAGAACCAAGCCAGCTTTCCAGCGTACGCAGAAAGTGTGGCGCAGTATGGGCCGAGGCTCAAAAGCATGATGGTGTATTTGATGGAAGGTCAACTACTACCGTCAGCTAGAACCTGTGAAATCTTGAGCGATATAGTGGGAGTAAGTGTCTCGGAAGGGACGTTATTCAATAACCGCAGCCAATGCTTTGAGCAATTGGCACCAATTGCCAGCACGATTCAATCCGAGATTGTGGCATCAGACGTGGTTCATTTTGATGAAACTGGAATGCGGGTTAATGGCCAACTGTGGTGGCTACATGTCGCCTGTACCGAAGGATTAACCTACTACTTTGTCCATAGTAAGCGAGGTGGTGATGCCATTGATGAGATGAACATCCTGCCACAGTTTGAGGGTAAGGCAATTCATGACGGGTGGAAGAGTTATCAGAACTACGACTGCGAACATTTCCTTTGCAATGCCCATCATTTACGCGAACTAGTGTTTATTTCCGAGCATTATCAACAAGCTTGGGCAATTCAGATGCTCATTCTCTTGTGCAGCATCAAATCTCAGGTTGATGAGGCTCGAAATCACCAAACCCCACTAGCCCCCGATCTACTCTCTGCCTTCGAGACTCGCTATCAGACGATCTTAGCTCAAGGGTTTGCGGCTAATCCACCTCCACCTCCGCCTCCGCCGACCAAACATCGTCGCAAGAGCGGTGGTCGTCAAAAGCAATCCCCTGCTCGTAATTTATTACACCGTTTACAAAACCAACAAACCTCAGTACTTGGATTTATCTACGATTTTGACGTGCCTTTTGATAATAATCAGGCGGAACGGGATATTCGGATGGTCAAACTTAAACAGAAGATTTCTGGCACTTTCCGCTCTGAAACTGGGGCGCAGATGTTCTGTCGGATTCGGGGCTATATTTCTACTTTGCGAAAGCAGGGCTTTAATGTCTTGGATGCTTTCATTTCACTTTTCTCTGGTCATCCTCAATCGCCGATTCCCCAGCCTGAGTAGTTACGTGAGATCGATCGACTATTGGCAATTAAAGTAACTGCCAACGAAGCCGCAACGGTCGCCCTCAGTCAAATTATCAATGATTTTATGCTGACTGAGATTGGAAATTGTCAGATTGCCGTTAAACTTATCCCCAAACGTAGCA
>JAJAZF010000637.1 GCA_026785875.1 Chamaesiphon sp.
CATGGCAATATGCGCCGCTGGGCCACCAAATCCGATCGTCCCCAGTTTGAGGAATACTACTGCTACTTCAGTTAGGCGAGGGTAGGAATTAAACATAAATCATCAGTTATGTCTGAACAAAGCGGTCATCAGCGTCAATAAAATTTGATCGCAACTAAAGATTATGGCTACATCCATAAAGCCCATCTGAGCAACTTTATAGACATAGCCATGAATAACTAATTACCACTCAATGAGACGACCTAAACTATCGCAGCCACAGCCTTTACCTGAGCGGGTAATAACTCAATATTAGTAAAAGTAAACTCAGTAGTTACGGGTTGACCGTCTTCTACAGCTTCGATGATTCGTTGGCTGAGAATTTGGTACTCACCGACTTTTTGATAATTATCTTCAAAGACGATTTTACCGCTTTTGATTTCTCCCGTGACCGGATCGGCGTAGATCGAGTCATAGCGATGAGAGAGATAGCCAGCACCAGTATCGTGACTGCTGAAGGTATCGATCGTCACCATGATCCCATGAATATGGCGATGGACGTGACAGACTTCATTATTACGGAGTTTATAACGATCGCCCGTAGATTTACCGCCCATGAGGATTTCTACTGCACCTGTAGCGTCGGTTTCACCATAGCTAAAAGTATTTTTGCTGTGAGTATCAGCAAAAGTCCGGCGGACGCGGTGGATGGCTACTTCGCGGAGTTGTCCGATGATTGAGTCCCGAGCTTCTTCATCATCGATACCCATGACTTCCGCGCTCAGATTAGCTTTGACAGCAATTGTACCAGTCAACACTCGATCGCCATGTTGAAATTTCACTGCGGCTGTGTAGCCAGGAAAATTAGGCTCCCAAGTATAACGGTTTTCGTAAGCAGCCTGAAATAGTTCCTGTGCAGATTTTGATTCGGTCATCTTGTCTAAACGTGTGATTTGGTATTTAATCCTATTTTAGAGATCTTTTGCTAGATTTTCGCTGTAATGACGCTAGATGGGATGAATATCATAAACTTGGGATTGGCTACGGCTGGGTAAAGCTGCGGGAGAATCGATCGCCTAAAAGATCTCAAATGGGTTCTATACCTTTGAATATGCCACATTTGTGACCCAAGCTTCGATGGCTGGAGATCTGTGCCGCTCGATCGAGATTGTCTTCAGAAGATCGGCACAAAATCCGTCTATTGATTGATTTGTTAACTCGATCGCTTCAAGTACTATTAATTTGGGTCACTGATAGCTGAATTACCCGACTTTAGACAGCAGATCGATCGATCGCCGTAGCAGTACAGTGGATTGCCAATTTTAAATATTTGGGACTAACCGCGACCGATGTGCAAACATTAGCACCTATGCCAAGCTTTTTCGGTGGCTTGTCGATCGAGGAAACTAACGGGATAGAACTCGAACAAATGTAATTTACAAAGGCTGATTTTAGATACCGTAAGCAAGAACATAGAGAACAATTGACGATCGATAGTAACCAGTCACAATCAGATATTTAGCATGGCGTTAGAATACAAAATTGCAGTAGGAATGTTCCCCAATCTCCAAAATATTGAGTCGGCACTCAGTCAACTCCAAGAGACTGGCTTTCCGATGAATCAGGTTTCTGTTGTAGCACCACAGAGCGATTCCCAAGAGCCGAAATTGGGGGAATTGACTGCACCACTGGCGCAGTCCGAAGATAAGTTGGCTCGAGATCTGACGACTGAGCAAATCGGACTCGGTGCTACAGGTGCCGGAGCTGTGGGAAGTGTCGTCGGTGGCGTAGTTGCTGGACTGACAACTCTAGCATTTCCCGCATTTAGTGGTGCTGTAGTATTGGTAGGCATGGCGGCGGGAGCATTTTATGGAGCGATATCGGGCGGAGTGTTAGGCGGCGGCATTGGGGGTAAAACTTCAGATAAACAATCTCAGCACTACCAAGATCTGTTGGCACAAGGACATTATCTAGTATCGATCTCAGCAACCAAGGATGAAATCGATCGGGCTGAGTCAGTGTTCAAGACTGCAAATATTCAAGATTGGATGATTTTCGATCCGTTGTAAGATCGCGATCGATTTA
>JAJAZF010000638.1 GCA_026785875.1 Chamaesiphon sp.
AAATTAAATTAATACGATCTTATATTTGATTTTAGTTTCAGTTAATATTGTAATAATTGCAACTAGTTGATAGGTACTGCTAAATTAATTTTTCTAGTTTTTATTGATCGAAGCATACCCCATTTTGGTGCGTTCACCCTGGGAAATCGTCTCACTAATTTTTCTAATCTTTTTTAATTGCAATTTGTATCGTAATCAATCAATTCATACACTAAATCGAACAGTGGTCTTTCACACTAGGAATTAGACGAGATCGTTTACTCAATTCTGGTTTGAGAATGACGATAAACACGCTAACGAGCAATTGGCATTGATTGACTTAGTAGGCGAACGGGTGCAAACGTTGGGCGGCGTGGCAATTCTCGTTCCGTAAGCGCGGGAGTCGCAGGCGTTGCCAACGCGTTGGCGAAGCCTGCCGTAGGCGCAGCGTCTCGTTCCGAGAAGAGGCTACGCCAACGCCGATCGTGCGGAGTTATACTAAAAACGGCTAAAGGATGGACTTTTTATTTAACGCTCGAAGATTTACTCTGCAAAGGTTTGAATCACTTTGTATAAAGTCTAGCTCCCATCCGTGTTTAGTATAGTATTTAGCCACAATCCAGGGCAAACCCTCGTTGTTTCCCTCTATCCCTAAACTATTTAGGCGGCGGATATTTATGTCAGTTAACCAACAGATTTTACTCAAAAGTTACCCAATTGGGGCACCAACAGAAAATGATTTTTCCTTGGTTGAAACAGCTATTCCCGAACTAAATGCTGGTGAAGTCCTCAACCGCACCATTTATCTGTCTCTCGACCCATATATGCGCGGACGAATCAGCAACAGAGAGTCTTATGCAACTCCAGTCGCATTAGGCTCAGTCATGGTGGGTAGCACCGTCAGCCAGGTGGTGAAATCGAACAACCCCAAATTCTCGGAAGGAGAATTCGTGGTGGGATCTGACGGTTGGGAAAGTTATGGGATCGCTAAAGCTGAAAACCTCCGCAAACTCGACCCCAAGCAATTACCCATCTCCACCGCCTTGGGCATTGCGGGAATGCCTGGAATGACCGCCTACTTTGCCCTGTTAGATATCGGTAAACCTCAGCCAGGTGAAACTGTCGTGGTTTCTGCTGCTTCTGGTGCTGTGGGTGCGATCGTCGGGCAAATTGCCAAAATCAAGGGCTGTCGAGCGATCGGCATCGTTGGTAGCGATGAAAAATGCGCTTATGTGGTTGATGAATTGGGTTTTGATGCTTGTATCAATCGCCGTACTCAAAATCTAAATACAGCCTTAAAAGCGGCTTGTCCCGACGGGATCGATGTCTACGTTGACCACACAGCAGGGCCGATCCTCGAAGCAGTATTGCAACAGATTAATCTGGGAGCCAGAATTCCGCTAGTCGGATTAATCTCCCAATATAATGCCAAAACTTTACCGCCTGGGCCAAATTTGATGCCGCTATTAATTAAGCGTGCGTTGATTAAAGGGTTTTTGGTGGGTGATTATCTCGGTCGTCAAGCAGAGTTTATCCACGATATATCGCAGTGGTTACACGCCGGAAAGCTCAAGTACAAAGAAGATGTTGTCAACAGACTAGAGAATGCACCCCACGCTTTTCTGGGATTATTCCAAGGGGATAACTTTGGCAAGTTAATCGTTCGAGTTGGTGACGATCCCACTAAAAACTAAATATTTTAAGGAAAATTTCTCATGAATGATATTGTAGATACGCTCATAAATGACGGTCGGTTCACAACCTTAGTTGCAGCGATTAATCGCGCTAGCTTATGGCAAGGATTGATGGAAGCTAATACCATTACCTTGTTTGCTCCGACCGATGAAGCTTTCTCTAAACTACCTTCAGGTACGATGGGATTTTTTCTTGACAATCCGCCTGAGTTAGAAAAGCTTTTAACCTACCATATCATCGCCCAACGCTTACAATCTAGCGAGTTGTGTGCTGCCGACTCAGACCCAACTGTCGAAGGTTCGATGCTAACTATCTATACCGATGATGGTGAGATTAAAGTGAATGGGATCGATATTATCCAAGCCGATATCCACGCTACTAACGGTGTTATTCATGCGATCGATACCGTCCTCATTCCCAAATTCATGAGTGAAAAGATCGCATCTGGTCAAGCAGCATCGATTAATTTGATTTATTAAGCCGATATAGATTGTGTAGACTGGAAACTGCCCACCGCATTAATTCTAGCTTAGTTAGATTTTGTAAATACTTACATCAATCTAACTAGTCAAAGTTTTTTGAAAGCTAAAAATCAACACGTTAAAATTTAAATTAGGAATAAATATCATGGCAAAGGTAGTAGGAATAGATTTAGGAACGACTAACTCTTGTATTGCAGTAATGGAAGGCGGACAACCGATCGTCATTGCTAATGCGGAAGGACAACGCATCACGCCCTCAGTAGTTGCCTATACTAAAACAGGCGATCGCTTAGTCGGGCAAATTGCCCGCAGTCAGGCAGTCACGAATCCTGAGAATACATTCTACTCAGTGAAACGGTTTATCGGACGTAAATACGACGAGATTACTCACGAAGCGGGTCAAGTTTCTTACAAAATTATCCGCGATGACAGTGGCAATGTCAAAATCGATTGTCCCGCACTCAAAAAACAGTTTGCACCTGAAGAAATTTCTGTGCAAGTACTGCGAAAGCTAGTTGATGATGCCAGTAAATATCTGGGCGAAAAAGTTACCCAAGCTGTAATTACAGTACCTGCATATTTCAACGATTCGCAACGTCAAGCGACTAAAGATGCGGGTAAAATTGCCGGATTAGAAGTACTCCGAATTATTAATGAGCCAACAGCCGCAGCCCTGGCTTATGGTTTGAATAAAAAGGGGAACGAAACCATTCTGGTATTCGATTTAGGTGGTGGTACGTTTGACGTATCAGTATTAGAAGTAGGTGAGGGAATTTTTGAAGTCAAATCTACCAGCGGGGATACACATCTAGGCGGCGATGATTTCGATAAAAAGATTGTCGATTGGATTGCTGCGGCATTTCAAAAGAATGAAGGTATCGATCTGCGGAAGGATAAACAAGCCTTTCAACGACTAACCGAAGCCGCCGAAAAAGCGAAAATCGAACTCTCGAATACGACCCAAACAACGGTTAATCTCCCCTTTATCACGGCTAATCCCGAAGGCCCCAAACACCTCGAATTAACCTTAACGCGAGTAGAATTTGAGAAGATGTGTGGGGATTTATTTGACCGATGCCGTATTCCCGTCGAGCAAGCTTTAAAAGATGCCAATCTCATCAGTGCCAATCTCGATGAAGTCGTCCTGGTTGGCGGTTCGAGCCGGATTCCCGCTGTACAGCAACTCGTCCGCCGGATTACAGGTAAAGACCCAAATCAGGGCGTAAATCCCGATGAAGTGGTCGCCATCGGTGCGGCAATTCAAGGCGGGGTGCTGGCTGGCGATGTCAAAGATGTCGTCTTGCTCGATGTCACGCCGCTGTCTCTGGGTGTCGCCACAATGGGCGACGTGATGACCACAATTATTCCCCGTAACACCACGATTCCGGTGAAGAAATCTGAGGTATTTTCTACGGCTGCTGACGCGCAACCAAGTGTCGAAATCCATGTACTGCAAGGCGAACGGCAACTCGTCAGCGAC
>JAJAZF010000639.1 GCA_026785875.1 Chamaesiphon sp.
TAGCGGTAAAATGTTTCTTAGTTCTAGAAATCTGGGAGTCATCGATCGAGTTTCCTTAGCAACGGATTTAACCTGTCTAGTATCAAAAATATCCAGTATTTTTGGCAACCAAGCGATCGTCACTCAGATAACTTGCGGTTTAGGTAGGCTCTATTCTGGTATTATAGCTAGACAGTAAAGTTTTATAAACAAAATCTCACAAATATCCATTTATCCTTTAAGGGGTCATAGTATTTATGTCTATTTCACTCAAGTCTGCTCAGTCAATCTTTGCAAACACCTTGATTGCTGATGCAGTTCCTGCCGTTACCGCTGCATTCGACCAACTCAGCGTCGAAGATCAATTAGCTTTGCTTTGGTACGCTTACACTGAAATGGGCATCACGATCACTCCTGCTGCGACAGGTTCGGCGAGTATGGTACTAGCACAGCCCCTACTCGACCAAATTAAGGCGATGCAGCCTGTGGATCAGACTCAAGTGATGACTGACCTAGCAATGCACACTGATACGCCTATTTGCCGGACTTTTACCGCATATCGGATGAATACCAAACTGGGGTTCTGGTATGAGCTGGGACAAATGATGAAACAGGGTTTGGTAGCACCGATTCCCGCTGGCTATATTGCTTCGCCAGAAGCAAACGCGCTACTCGAAACGATCAAACAACTCGATGCAGGTCAACAGATCACGGTATTGCGGAATACAGTAGTCAACATGGGTTTCGATCCAGCACGCGGTCAAGACTATGATCAACGCGAAGCACCATTAGTGACTCCTCGCGCCTTTGCCGATCGGTCGCGCGCAGCGATCGAAGGTGTAGACAACTATACCGTTCTGAGCTACATCGACAACATGAATGCCTTTGACTTCAGAGCGGCATCGAGTTTATTTGTCGAAGAAGGTGCGCTGCAACCTCCGTTCCAAGCTCCAGTTATCGGCCCTGCGGCAATCCTCACCTACATGCGTGAAGAATGTGCGGGCTTAAAAATGTTACCAGAACGTGGTGTGGTCGAACCGATCGATGATGGTTATACCCAAGTCAAAGTCACGGGTAAAGTCCAAACTCCTTGGTTTGGTGCCAGTGTCGGGATGAATATCGCTTGGCGGTTTTTGCTCGATCCTCAAGGTAAAATCTTCTTCGTCGCGATCGATCTTTTAGCTTCTCCTAAAGAGCTACTCAACTTACGTCGCGGTTAATTTTGTCATAATTAGCGATCGGTTATTAGTTACTAAATGGGGATGGATGAATATTTATTCATCCATCCCTATTTATGTTTTGTCAATCTCCTTCAGTCTTAATACTCGATTAACGGCAATGCTCAGGATTGATGTTGTACAATATATTCGCGCAAAGCGCGGTTAATACTGGTTTGATAACCCTCATCTTGCGAGTGATGATTTTTAAACCAGTCTACGAGATCGGCATCCAGACGGAGCGTAATCTGCTGTTTGACAGGGCGATAAAACAGCCCCCGCTTGGCACCACTCCAGTCATGCACTTCAGGAATATCATCTGGATCGAGCTGGTCTTCCGGCAAAGCTGCTAAAGCATCAATTTCAGCCTGGATCTCTGGCGGCACTGGATTAGAATGTCTCTTGTTCATGTCCACTGCAATTTTCCCTCTAGACCTTAATGTAGCTACATATTAGTAGTTACATTAAGGTCTGTCAAGATTCTGATTGGAGTTGTTAACTCCGCAACCGCATTTTGCGCGTCCAGAATAAGAGCGTCACCAGCATCACCAATAATGGAATCGCGAACAAATATCGATCGGGCGATCGCGTAAACTGTTGGTAAGTATCGATTAACCAGTCTCCACCGAACAAGGAA
>JAJAZF010000640.1 GCA_026785875.1 Chamaesiphon sp.
ATTAATTGAGCAAATGTTAGTACCGGAATTTTATCCCCATCCGGTGACTATGCCAATTGAATTGATGCAAACTCATGCCTCCTATGTTTTACTGACGGGAGACTTTGTTTACAAGCTGAAGAAACCAGTTAACTTCGGATTCTTGGACTACTCGACAGTCGCCAAACGCCAGCATTTTTGTCAAGAAGAAATCCGCCTCAATCAACGCGGTGCTAAAGAGTTATATTTAGCAGTATTACCCGTCGCCAAACAAGGTGATAAATATCATCTGGGCAGCGATGGGGAAATAGTTGACTATGCTGTCAAGATGGTGCAGTTTCCGCAGGAAAACTTACTCAGCAATATGTTTGAGTCTAGGATGATTACTGCTGAAGATGTTGAAGAGATGGGGCGAGTCGTAGCGGGGTTTCATGCCAATGCTCAAAAGTCTGAGTATATTAGTAGTTTCGGGCGAGTAGAACAGATTCGACAATCGATCGATGATAACTACCGACAAACTGAGAAATATATCGATCGCGCCCAAACTCAACCACAATATACTGAAACTAAAGCATATACCGATCGATTCCTCGTCGAACATCAGCAGTTATTTCTCGATCGCATGACAGGCGGATTTATTCGGGAGTGTCATGGCGATTTGCATCTTCGCAATATTTGTCGCTGGCATCATCAAACTCTTCTATTTGATTGCATCGAATTTAACGAACCATTTCGCTTTGTCGATACGATGTATGATGTTGCTTTTGCAGTAATGGATTTGGAAGCCAGAGGACGAAAAGATCTCGCCAATCGGTTTTTAAATACCTATGCCGAACAAACTGGAGATTGGGCAGGATTGCAGGTATTACCGATGTATCTGAGTCGTCAAGCGTATGTACGCGCCAAAGTCACATCCTTTTTGCTTGACGATCCTAGTGTCTCTATTGAAGATCGATCGGTTGCAGCCCAGACAGCGGGAGATTATTATCGTCAGGCTTGGGAGTATACTCGCCCTCATCAGGGACGATTGATGATGTTGTCGGGGCTATCTGGCTCTGGGAAAAGCACCTTGGGT
The DNA here is from genome assembly GCA_026785875.1 of Chamaesiphon sp. GTDB lineage: Bacteria > Cyanobacteriota > Cyanobacteriia > Cyanobacteriales > Chamaesiphonaceae > Chamaesiphon. The sequence goes on from JAJAZF010000640.1 coordinate 1,055, forward strand.
AAACAGATTGCTCAGTCGGTGGGTGGTGTGCATCTCCGCTCTGATGCGGTGCGGAAACATTTAGGTGGGATTCCACTATTGAGCAAGGGTGACGATCGTCTATATACGCCCGAAATGACGGCGAGAACCTATGAGCGGGTGTTGGCATTGGGGGCTAAATTAGCCGGACAGGGTTTTACGGTGATTTTGGATGCGAAGTACGATCGACAGTCTTTACGTGCTGCTGTGGTCGATTTAGCCACAGCTCAGGGGATTCCAGTGCAGATGATTCACTGTACGGCACCTGCGGATGTATTACGCGATCGATTGGCACATCGTACGGGGGATATTGCGGATGCAACAGTAGATTTACTCGCCAGTCAACAGGCTGCTTGGGAAGATTTTACGCCAGCGGAACTAGTATATGTCACGTCGATCGATACGACTCAAGATTTAGCTCTTGCGATCGACAAGTTGATTGTTTAGAGCCAGATTATCTGAGTAGGTGGGCGCAAATATTTATTGGATAAATGATTGCATCTACCGACTTAGTTGCGGACTTGTCCGCCTTTGTAACACTGGTACCAGCTTTGGGAACTACGAATCGCCAACCATAACAGCAGCATCGCGATTAAACCGCCAGAATTGGGTGCTTTGAAGGCAAATAGCACCAATAGAACGCACAAGACATCTTCGAGCAATACCGCCCAAGTTGGCAATCCTTGGAGCCGATAAAACCAGCCTACTTTCACCAGTTGTAACACAAGAGCAAATAAGCCGCCGACTACACCCAAAATCCATACCAGTTGAGTTGGCTCAAGATGTAAGATCCGTGCTACCGCCATCGCCATCACCGCACCCACGATTGGGCTAAATACTAGTTGGGCAAATTGTAAAATTCGCTGTCCCCAAAGCTGTTTGGAAACAAATAGTTCGAGGAGTGTCCAAGCTGTAAGTACAGCGATTACAACTTGCGGTTGAATCCGATTTAACAGCGGTACCTGTTGCCACAAGTCAGCTTGAATCAGCCCCATTACCAATAGTGGGAGGGCAATTCGCATTCCCGCCGCCGCAGATACTGATAGCACAGCTAGGATTCCAATCATGAATTTTTCTGCTGTTGAAAACTTATCGTTTAGCTATTGTTGACTGATTTAAACGTTAATATGTGCCCTAAATTTGGCAATGGGTAACATACTTAATATATCTCGATCGACCTAAATGTGAAATTTTCGATCTTGATTTGAGTAGCGTAACTTACACTAAATTGAAGCTTTTTTGATAAACTAGATCGATCTGCTGATTGTCTCGATCGGTATCGTAAGATAGATTTAGCGCAACCATAGCAATCTTAAATTAGCTCTTCTGTCAACCAAGGTTGCGTTACGGCTGATGCCTAACACACCCTACACTAACTATTATCAATACTACTACCAATACCTATGACCAATCGCCATCCTGTCCTTGATGTTCGTAATTTACAGGTACAATTCCTCAGTGTCAAGCAACCAGCGATCGATGGTATTTCATTTACACTCCAGCCAGGGCAAACATTGGGGATTGTTGGTGAATCGGGTTCGGGTAAGTCGATTACTTCGCTGGCGGTAATGGGTTTACTTCCCAATTCGGGTAAGGTAACACAGGGTGAGGTGTGGTTTCAATCAAATAGTTCGACAGCAACTCAAAATCAGCCTCAAGATTTACTGACATTATTACCATCGCAACTTTCGAGTTATCGTGGCGAACAAATGGCGATGATTTTTCAAGAGCCAATGAGTTCGCTCAATCCAGTATTTACCATCGGTTATCAGCTAATCGAAGCTATTTGCCAACATCAATCGATATCTACTGCTGAGGCAAGGCGGCAAGCAGTTTATATCTTACAAGAAGTTAAGTTAGTACCCAGTGACGATCGATTGAGAGAGCAATATTTAGTAGGTATTGAATCGAGTCCAAAAGAAAAAGATCGGCTCATCCCGACAGATCGCGAGATTAATAATGCGATTAATCTCCAAAAACTATCCTGGTTAGAACGTTATCCTCATCAACTTTCAGGTGGGCAATTGCAGCGGGTGATGATTGCGATCGCGATCTCTTGTAATCCTACTTTATTAATTGCTGATGAACCTACAACGGCTCTAGATGTTACTGTTCAAGCAACGATTTTAGAACTACTTCAAGAGTTACGCGATCGACGGGGAATGTCAATGATTTTTATCACGCACGATCTGGGAATTATTGCCGAGATTGCTGATGTGGTTGCCGTAATGTATAAAGGCAAAATAGTCGAATGTAAACCAATTTTAGAATTATTTCAAAATCCATCACACCCATATACTAAAAGTTTACTTGCTTGCCGTCCGCGTCTCGATCGAGAGTCAAAAATTCTACCGACAATTAAGGACTTTATGGAGGAGCAAGTTTTAGCTGATGGTAGAACTCAAATCATTGAAAAACCGCAACCATTAGCTGTAGTTAACCAAGTACAAGATGATAATTATATAATTCAACCAGTAAATATCGATCGTCAACAGGAGCCAATCTTATCAGTCCTTAACTTAAAAGTTGGCTTTCCCGCACAAGGAGTATTTGGTAAAGATCGGCAACAATATACTTGGGCTGTGAATGATATTTCCTTTGCAGTCTATCCAGGTGAAACACTAGGCTTAGTTGGTGAATCTGGATGTGGAAAAAGTACTCTCGCCCGCACGATTCTTAGATTAATCGAACCTCAACAAGGA
>JAJAZF010000641.1 GCA_026785875.1 Chamaesiphon sp.
CAGTCAACTCAGGCAACTCGGTGATATAGAGATAAATAAATACTTTGTATGCGTAATATTGTCGCAGCATTAAGGCGTTTGCACTTCTGTCGATCGGATGAACTTGATACAACGATCGAGGTATCCTTAACTGAGATTAGCGATCGCTTGGTTTAGTACGTGCGAAAATTGTTCGCGATCTTTTTGAGCAACCCCCTCCCAAGTCTCCTCATGTAAGTCTGCGACTAGCTGCGGTAAGACATGCTCTAGCTCCTTCCCCGCATTAGTCAACCAAATCCGACAGATCCGCCGATCCTGGCTATCGCGTTCCCTTCGCACAAATCCCCGCTCCTCCATCCGATCCAAGACCCCCGTCAGAGTTCCGCCCACCTGCTGCAATTTCTCGCTAATGTAAGAAGTCGGAATCCCATCCTCTTGCCACAAGCAACAAAGCACCAACCAGTGAAACGGTGTCAACCCAAACGGTTCGAGTCGATCGCTAAATTTACGATAGAGTAGTTGAGACAGTAATTTAATCCGGTACCCAGTGCTGTGTGGTGCCCTAAATTCTTGCCCTAACGTTGACGATGCAGCCTTAACTGATGTAGATTTCATTTGGCTAATTACTTAGCGTGCGTACTATTATTTTGACATGAGTTAAGAATCATGTCAAATCGATCGGCTCTACAATGTCGCAATCTCAGATGACCTATCCCGATCGATTTATGCGTACAATAGCTAACTGTACTCATCCCATTTTCCTCAATTGACTAAAGCCATCATGGTTGTGGGTACCACCTCCCACGCCGGAAAATCACTAATAACTGCGGCGATCTGTCGGCTCCTGGTGCGCCAAGGCTGGAACGTCACCCCATTCAAAGGGCAGAATATGGCCCTGAATGCCTATATTACTGCCGATGGTAAAGAAATGGGTCACGCGCAAGCAGTTCAGGCGTGGGCGGCGAAAATCGAGCCGCGAGTGGAGATGAATCCGATCTTGCTCAAACCCCAGGGCGATATGACTTCCCAGGTAATTTTGATGGGTGCGGCTGTGGGGAGAGTTCAGGCGGCGGATTATTATCGGGATTATTTCGATCGCGGGTGGGCAGCAATTACCGATTGTTTGGACAAATTAGCTTTAGAATTTGATTATATTGTCTGCGAAGGTGCGGGGAGTCCTGCCGAAATCAATCTCAAACATCGCGATTTGACTAATATGCGGGTGGCGAGTTATTTGCAGGCAAATACTGTTTTAGTCGCTGATATCGATCGCGGTGGTGTATTCGCACATATTGTCGGTACTTTGGAGTTATTAGAACCCGAAGAACGCGCATTAATTAAAGGGTTTATTATCAATAAATTTCGGGGACAGCGATCGCTCTTAGAGTCGGGTATTACTTGGCTGGAAGAACGGACGGGGATTCCGGTAATTGGGGTAATCCCGATGTTAGACCAAGTATTTCCATCTGAAGATTCGTTAGATTTATTAGAACGTCGATCGCGAAAACCGAATGCAGATTTAACAATTGGGGTGGTTAGATTTCCCCGCATTTCCAATTTTACAGATTTCGATCCACTCGATGCTGAACCGACAGTCAATCTCAAATATATTACGACCAAAGATGAACTAAATACCTGTGATGCAGTAATTTTACCTGGCTCAAAAACGACCATCGCCGATCTTCAGTGGTTGCAAAAAACTGGAATGGCGGCAATGCTTCCAGATTACTTAGCAGATCGTGGCATCCTCATGGGTATCTGTGGCGGCTTCCAAATGCTCGGTACCACGCTGGCAGATCCAGCAGGAATTGAAGGCATCCCTGGCGAATATCCAGGTTTAAACCTGTTCCCACTCCAAACCACCATTACCGAAACCAAAACTACCCGTCAACTTACTACTACCACTAATTATCCCGATGCGGGCGTGTCGATCGCTGGATACGAAATCCATCAAGGGACTACTCAATGGTATCCCGATCGCCCTGCTAGCGATGACTACGAGCAATTATTTACCGATGAAAGTGTGGGGATTGTCGATCGAAAACTCCACCTCTGGGGCACATATTTACATGGCATCTTCGATAATGGTAAATGGCGTAGAAACTGGCTCAACCAGATCCGCTCTCGCCGTAATTTAGCCCCCATCACCACCGATGTGCCAGACTATGCCAGTCAACGCGAAGAAATATTCGACAAATTAGCAGATTCCATCTCGCAGTATCTGGATTTGTCTAAATTACAATAGACATTCTCAGCGATCGATCGGGTGAATTAGTAGGGGCAATTCATGAATTGCCCCTACTAATTCACCCGATCGATCGCTGAGAATGTCTATTGTAATTTAGACAAATCCAGATAC
>JAJAZF010000642.1 GCA_026785875.1 Chamaesiphon sp.
AAACTGGATCGCTCTACGATCTGTTGCTGGCAGCTAATGGCATTCATCTAGAGGACGGATCTGGATCGACTCCACTCTGGACGGAATTAACCGCTACTCAGGTGATGCAGCGGCAAGTTGAAACCATCCCCAGCAGGATGACGGTAGCGGAGGCATTAAGGCTCTTCTCCCAGTCTTCGCACCATACATTTCCCGTGATGGCAAAGGGCAGTTTGGTGGGGGTATTGTCCGAGCGGGATATCTTAAATCAGGTGCAGCGTGGGGGCGGCGATCTCGCGACAGTCGCAGATCTGATGACTCCCGCACCGATTACCGCAACTCCCGATGATAGCCTCGCTCATATGCTGCATCTGATCGATCGCTATCGTCTCGGTAGTCTACCGATTGTCGATCGGCGAAAATTAGTCGGGATTATCACCCGCAGTGATATCATTCGGGTCGAAGCTGCCTATCTCAACGATCGCGCGGATCTGCTCGGCGCGATCGCTCCAGTTTCACACATTATCTATCAAACTCGCGCCCCAGAAATCGGCAGGGGCCGATTGCTCGTCCTGTTGAGTAATCCCAACACTGCCCAATTACTCCTCGAAATGGCGATGGCGATCGCCCGCAGCCGCGATTATGAGGTTGAAGTATTGCACGTTATCGTCGTGCCCGCACATAAATCCCTGGTCGAAGTTCGCGTTAAAACTACGATCGGCGAGCGACTGCTCCAGCAGGCAAAGAGTCTGGGCTTGGCATCGAACATCCCCGTCCATACCCAAATTCAGGTCGCCCACAATCTCGCCGCCGCCGTACTAGAGACGATCGGCTCAGAGCGAATCGACTTGGCATTAATGGGTTGGAAAGGCAGTACGCGAACGACTCCAGACTGGATTTTTAGTCCGGTAGTCGATGCCGTAATTCAACAGGCAACTTGTGAGTCGATCCTGGTTAAATCTAACGGTCGGACTCAGTTCGATCGCTGGTTGGTGCCACTTGCGGGCGGCCCAAATTCTGAACGGGCGATCGAACTGCTCCCCGCGCTGACGACCCTCGGAGGTCGATCTCTGGTCAGCCTGTGTCAAGTATTTGACCCCAGGGAGGAAAACCCAGATCTGACAGTACTCGATCGCACTACCCAATTGCTCCGTCCCCACTTCTCCGGTGCGATCGCCCAAGTCCCGCTCCATGATAGTTCGATTGTCACAGCCATCCTCAACTATGCCGAAGAGTCCCATAGCGATGCGATCGTCTTAGGGGCGAGTCGCGCTGGGATCTTGGAGCAAGTGGTCAATGGTAATATTCCCGCTGCGATTTCCCAAAAGAGCGATCGCACGGTGATTATCGTGCGCGGGACTTAGCAGATCTCACAAAATAATTTCATTGTGATGATTACCTCTGGTGCGCTATTCGATCTAATCCTTGAAGTAGCACAAGTCGATCTCTCGATCATTGTGGGCATCAATGCGGATGCAATCAGCACGATCTGCTCAAAAGACTTAATTTCTCTAGTTCATGAGTGGTAAGCTGTCGAACATTTAAATCACATTGTCGATCGTGCTCGTCACGCCTTCTGCTCGTCACGCCTTTTCTCAACCAGTAGATTAAATGACTAACAGCTTATTGGTCGTGAGATTGTTCTGGATTCTAGGCACAGGATGATCCAAGTTTCGATCGTACAGCGCAAGCAGCATATAGCCTCCAGGGAAAGTTCTGATTTTCTGATTCTGCTATGATTCGAGAAGCTCTTGATTAGAACAAACATGGATATATCGCGGACTCGTCCATACCAGCCTGTTTTACTCCGAATATTGCATGGTGTCGCCGCCGTATTACTCGTTTTAGCCTTAATTTCAGGTTTTTTGATTTACAACACTTATGACAAGCGTTGGGGTAGTTTTGCTTTACCCACCATCGGAGATATTCAAGGTACTCATGGCACGATTGCCCTCACCTTCCTATTGTTTCTACCAGTTTTTGCTCTATACAGCTTTCATATTGGCTATCGTCGTCTAGTGCAAGAGCAATCTTTCAGTCAATTAAAACAGTTTGGCAAGCCAGTTTGGTGGATATCATTACACCGCTTTGCAAATACGCTAATGTTGCTTGCGGCAACGTTTGCTGTGGTAACTGGTCGAATGATGAAAGAAGAATGGCTTCCCAATGGAGAAATTCATCGTCAATGGTATCTAGCACATTTGGTGGCGTGGGTATGTGTGTTCATGAGTTTGGCATTACATCTACTGATGGGAGCTAAAGTGGGCGGAATGCCCTTACTAGTATCAATGTTTAATTGGAAAACGCGAGGCGAGGATACTCCACTTTCCTGGCTTGAAGGGGGCAAAATAAAACATTCTAGTTTAGTCTTGAAAGTTCTTGAAGGTATTGTGATTGGGGGCATTATGATGGCATTTCTTCTGCCAGTCTTTAACTCGTGAACTACCACACACTCTACCCGAAACGGGTAGAGTGTGCTGGGCGGGGGACCCGCCTAGCAGGGCTTCTCCCTTGGAGGGCGACAGCCTCCACAGCAGTAGACTTACGTCCATAATTGAATGACTCTACCTGAATCGGATTAACCGTTGCTCTTGTGAGATTGAATGCTAAGATTTTTATCAATTCTTGTTGAGGAACCCATTGAATGTAATAAAAACTGTATCCTTCGATACTTTTTGAGTAATGTTGTGATATTCTGACTTTAGTAACGCCTGAGCGAGGCAACCCTAGAAGTGCGGCTTCATGATAAATCTCAAAAATGCTTGGTTGAAATGGAAAGATTATTGGTTCAAAGTCCTGGGACGATGGAAATCCTGCCCATTAGCCTGTCCAATCGATCGACCCCATCATCGCCACGTTTTTTGGAGTTGGTTTGGGAGTTTTTTGGCGATTACCGTTACATCTTATCTGACAATCAAAACAAATTCTCCGTTACTGATGGCTCCATTTGGCGCAACCAGCGTTTTGATCTTTGGTGTGCCTGACAGCCCGTTGGCTCAACCTCGCAATGTGATTGGGGGCAACTTCCTAGGTGCGCTGCTCAGTCTGGTAATTCTACAATGCTTGGGTTCTTCTCCCTGGACAATGGGCTTGGCGGTTTCGAGTGCGATCGCTCTGATGCAAATCACCAGAACATTACATCCGCCTTCAGGAGCCATTGCGCTAGTGGTAATGATGACTAAGCCTGACTGGAAATTTCTGCTCACGCCTGCTCTTGAGGGATCGATTATCTTAGTACTTTGTGCTGTAATTTTTAATAACTTAGCGGCAGACAGAACGTATCCAAAACACTGGCTGTAGTAATTTTTCTAGCGG
>JAJAZF010000643.1 GCA_026785875.1 Chamaesiphon sp.
ACCCGCGAACACGATGCAGAAGGCGATCTCGTTCGCGCGACTACTTCCTGTCGAGTGCTGAAAAAGCGCGGTAATCTCCGAGTGACGATCGAAGCCTAACCCAATATTGAGGGTTTTTCTTGACGATCCCAGTATAGTTAATATTAATTGATAATTGATAATTGATAATTGATAATTGATAATTGGGTCTAATTTAAATATTACGACAGTAAGCGAGATTATTAGCAACTTATGGGTACTTTAAGAGTAACGAGATCGATTTCGTTGGTATAGCCGCTGAAAGTGAGTATCTTTAGGCGCAAGTACAACCTTAATTTTGGAGTCGAACCAATTTGGCATGACCAAATCATGGAGATCGCCTCGATTGGGGGAATCAGCAGCTTGAACGATCGTCATTTACCAGTCGTAGCCACCGCCGATGGCAACAGATAATCACCCAGATCGCACAATCAGAGGTAACATCACACCATGTGAATAAAAGCGGTAGAATTAGAAGCGAATAGCGAAATCCTTTACATGCCTTGCAATTCAAGCGTTTCTCCGGTGGAGACATTCGGGAATGTGAAATATTGTTTAGGCAAAATCGCCTATTTGTGGGGTCTAAATTGGAGTCCGAACTATTCTGGTTTCCTGGAGAATGGAAACGTGATTCCCCCAGGCCGTACCAATGAAAAACAGTATGTCAAAAGAAATGTTCCACTGGTGAGGCTCAATGAGCTACTGCGTAAACCCTGACTGTCCCCAACCTAAAAATCCGCTCGATGCTTTCCTGTGCCAAGCTTGTGGATCGCGGTTACTCGTCCGCAATCGTTATCGAGTCACCAAATCACTAGGTCAAGGTGGCTTTGGTGCGACCTTTGTGGCGATCGATGTATCCCTCCCTGGCGAACCGATTTGTGTGATCAAGCAGCTTAGACCGAGTAATAATCATGAAAAGTTCTTGCGGATGGCTCGAGAACTATTTGAACGAGAAGCTAGAACCCTAGGGAAAATCGGTAATCACCCCCAGATCCCGCGACTGCTCGACTTTTTTGAAGAACGTCGCAACTTTTATCTCGTCCAGGAATATGTCAGCGGGCATACCATCCATCAAGAAGTAAAACAGATGGGACTGTTTAAAGAAGAGAAAATTCGGGACTTCCTGATCGAAATTCTGCCCGTCATTACCTATATTCATTCCCAACAAGTCATCCACCGCGACATCAAACCCGCCAATATTTTGCGGCGCGAACAGGATGGCAAACTAGTCCTAATCGACTTTGGAGCCGTCAAAAATTATGTAGCCCAAGTCGAAACTCCCGAGGGAGTAGAACAAGGCTCCAATACCCAATTTGCCGTCGGTACATCTGGCTATGCGCCACCCGAGCAATTGGCAATGCGACCGATTTTTGCCAGCGATATCTATGCGTTGGGCGTAACTTGTATCTATTTAATGACTGGGAGATCTCCAAAAGATATCGAATACAATCCCTCTACAGGCGAAATGATGTGGCAAAACCATGTCAAGTTGAGTAAGCATCTAACTCAAGTTTTGAGCAAAATGTTAGAGGTTTCAGTCCGTTACCGATATCAGTCAGTTGAAGAAGTCCAACGAGCACTAGCAAAGTCAGCAGTTACTGTAGATTACCGCACTGGAGTAGCACCCCTTCAGGTCAATACGCCGAAGAATCCCCTGCCATTGGGTGGTCAAATATTGCCAGGAGTACCTAGCAATCCAAATGCTCCGCCGCCACCAGCTACATCTGCTGCCAAACGGATGGCAGATAAAATCAAAGAACAAAGAGAGTCTCGCGATCCGACTAATATTAAAAACGGTAACGAACCCAGCCGATTTGGTGCGGATATTCGGACGGGTATTGGTGGCATTCCCGCGATCCAAACACCTCGACGGGAACAATTAAAACTAGATGCACAAGGTGTTTTAGCTGCATTCCGCCGTGGGCAAAGAACTTTTAGCGAGTTGGATATTAGTAGTCTCGATCTATCAAAAGCTCATCTTCCAGGGATCGCCCTGAGTAATGCCAATTGTGCCTATGTCAATCTTCAAGGGGCAAATTTAGCCGCTGGTAAGTTTGATAAAGCCGATCTTAGTGGGGCGATCCTCAAAGATACTGTCCTCAGTAAAGGTTATTTTAGCTATGCTAATCTCCAAAATGCCGATCTTCGCGGCGCGGATTTGAGTGAAGCTTATCTCAACTATGCCAATCTTCATGGCGCGAATCTCTGTGGGGCAAATTTGAAGGGTGTCAAAGTCACAGAAGAGCAGTTAAACCAAGCTAAAACCAATTTTATGACTGTCTTCCCTAATGGGAAGCGTGGTGGATTCTGGTAGGATCGAATTGGCTTATTCCGCCACAATTTTAGAGGGGCAATTCATGAATTGCCCCTCTAAAGGTATTTAGAAAGACGATCGATCGAGACTTTTTGATATGTAGCTAATAGTTCCACTGAGAATCGCTCCGCCCATCAAGACACTAATAGAGGGGAGAAATAACGGTTCCCAAAGGCTTTGCCAAACTAGCAAGCCTAGGGGGATGTGAGTATATTTGCCAATGATCGCAATGATAAACCAAACAAAACTGAACAATACGAAAAAGACATTGGCAGTTAGTAAATTATTAATAAGATTTGAAATTTTGGCAATCATAATATTAGTTGTTTGAGATTTAAATACAATCGTTGGCGTTGGCGTTGGCGTTGGCATAGCCTCTCCCAGGGAGAATCGATCCTCTCATCGTTAGCTATCAATCGATCTGCAACCAAGCAGTCAGAGCGATTGCTAGTGCATCCGCAGCATCATCGGGACGAGGAATCCGATCTAATGCGAGTTCTCTGGCGACGGCGGCTTGGACTTCCGGCTTGTTGGCATTGCCGTAACCAGCAACCGCTTGTTTGATTTGACTTGGGGTGAACTCCACCCAGGGAATTTGATGTTGAGCAATTACTAATAAAATTACGCCTCGTGCTTGAGCTACTGGAATCGTATTTCCCATCTTATAGAAAAATAACTGTTCGATCGCTACTAAATCTGGTTTAATTTCGTCTAATAGGCTGTGCAGATCCTCGTAGATCGTCTGAAGTCTAGAACCAATCTCAGTCCGAGCAGGAGTTTGAATAATCCCAAAATCAATCATCGTCACTGTTGGCGGACGAGTATGTCGAGAAATAGAGATCGCTCCAAAACCCAAACGGGCTAACCCTGGATCTAAGCCGAGAATCCTGGTAGTTGTCGTTAAATTAACCAAAAATTAATCTCAAACCTGTAATCTAACTGTGAGTATTATGGCTGAACCTAGAGATTAAACCTTTACGATCGCAATTATAATCGGATTAAATGGGTAAATGAGACATCCACTACTCTCAGTTGACTAGCGTGAGCTGCGTTATCTGGTGTAAAAAAGCTACGTGCTAGAAACACCAAATTTCAACTTACTCTTTGCGATCTGTCAGACTACCTGTAAGATTGACTCATCTCAAGCCCATCCCCAAATTTAAAAATTCTCTTATTTTTAATCATAAAATGATGTCGATCGGTCTGTTTAGACAAGCAGTCAGGAATTTAAGCCGTAGTGCTGGTACCTTACCCTCACACGGCAAATCTTCCCGTTTTCGGCGACTATTTCAGTGGTTGTCACCAGGAATTTTTGTCAAGCGGTGGCTGTTGACAATCTACATCGGCGTACTGATGACGATTTTGGGTTTAGCGATTTGGCTCAAACTCACGCCAATTTTCTTGCTATTTCAGCTTGTAGATCGAGTAATTGAGTTCTTAGCT
>JAJAZF010000644.1 GCA_026785875.1 Chamaesiphon sp.
ATCACCCCGAAGGATGATCCCTGCGGCTGCGCCATCGATCGACCAACTTCCCACGACATAATGATAGCCATACGCTTCGGGGAGTTCGATATATGCCTGAATGATAAATCCCTCTGTACCATAGCCGAACGACTCTTTTTGTTCGATCGAGCCAAACCCACTTTCAATCGAGATCGCCACGCCTTCTTGCCCCAGCAGAGGCTTTCTGACGTGCATTCCTAATAGCAATTTGGTGGATTCGATCGAGTTGTCAGTTTCTAAATAAGTTGGTAATAGATATTTACCATAGTCCGAACTGCCAAACTGCTCCCACATCATCGCCATCGCGCCCTTGTTGGCGAGAACTTGCTTCCACAGGGGTTCGATGACCTTTACTTCGCCTGTTGCCAATCGAGTGGCTAGAGCCTGAGTAGTGCCAGCATTTACCAGATCATTTTGGAGATCCGACCAGTCATACATCTTCCACAGCACGGGAATCCGATCGTTTAGATGGTCTACAAAGTAGCCGTCATCATCTAGTCCTAATCCGCGCTGAATCTCGCGATCGTCATCATCTTTCAACCCGCGTAGATAGACAATTTGGGTGTAAATATCTGGATCGACTTCATCTGTCAGAATTTGAATCAACTGCATCGCCATTTCCAGATCCTCTTCGAGGTCTTCATCCACGAGAAAGGAAATCCCTGTCTGCTGGAGATCGTAGGCTGCCGCGATGCGCCGCCATTGTCCGGCGATCTGCTCCCAAAATTCGTTGAACTGACTGGCATCACTAGGGAGAGGAAATTTCCCCTGCTGGTGATTTTTCATATAGTCTACATACCAATTCCATTGGTAGACTGTTTCTGCTCCCAATAATGGGGTATCGCCATTGATTTCGAGCAGCTTGATTTGCTCCTGGGCAGTGACGGCTAGATCGAACCGCGTAGATAGAGATAAGTCTTCGACTGGCTCAGTCCGATCCCAACTATTTTTAATGGCTTGCCAATATTCGGGACGAATCTGGAGTGCCGCCAAGCGTCGATCGACATCGCTATCCTCACGATCGGCAAAAAACCAATCGAGAAACTCGATACACATCGCCCACAATGACTCTGTAGCTTCAGCGATCGCGGTTTCTTCATCACAGTCAAATTGGATTGCAAAGGGTTGCGGCAGGGATTCTACCCAGTACTGCTGCTGGGCATCGCTTAAAACGTCAGATTGGTAGGCATTCTCGCGGATATGTCGCTGCCACTGGGGACGACGCACAATTTTTATGGATTTCATCCAGTTCTATTTCCCCCCACGACCACTACTTTTAAATGAGGAGCCAAAGCCCTGAGAGCTGCGCCCTCTAATTGTACCTGTTGCTGACGTTCCTATTGGTCGGGCTGGCGCGGCAAAGGTGGTATGTCGCGGCACAGACACTCGACCTGTAGTTGATTGGGCGATCTCCCGACCGTAGGGGGTGACGATGCTGCCAGGAGTAATGCTCTGATAAACAGGTCGAGCGGCATATACTCGATGTTGACTGCCGCCATAGTTGATGTAGGTATAGCTGGACGTGTCATAGGTGTCGATGTAAGTGCCGCCATAGACAGGGCGGTATCCAGCCACTTGGGCAGTTTGGGGCGTTGCTTCACACTGCACCCCTTCGGCTTGGCAATCCGCGATCGAATTATAAACAGGTGCGGTTTTGTCATGCTCTTGTTGGGCTGCCAGCATTTGCGGGGCACAGTCGGTCGCCTGCATGGGCGGCGGATCTGGTTGCTCTTCTAGTTCTCCCGCTTGATATTGTTTCAGCAGTATGGCGTATTCAGACTGCTGCCGATCGATGTCTGCTTCGCATTGTGCGGCGGTTTGATAAAATACGGCATCGACCTGTCCATCAGGATTATCATCACTGTAACTATAGAGAATGCAGTATGTTATCACTACAGTCGAAGCGAGCGACAAGCCGATGATGACTCGATCCCGCTGAATCTTGCGGATTTCCAGGGCTTGGGGTTGCTTTTTGTTCCGAGTCATTACCTTCCTAGCTCGATCAATAATTGCCGCGATCTCTCAATAATTATTATTATTAATATCGATCGTCATCATTAGGATGCCCTCATCGATCGAACAATTTCACAAATATCATGAACTCGATCGTATTTAATGTCATCCGAATCAGTGCAGACGTTGTTTCTGTTGGGCTTCGATCGCCTGGGGAAAGAGGATATTGTTTTCCTTGGTTGTGGTGGCGATTAATTGAGCCAAAAATGCCTGGGGAGCGATGCCTTGCTTCTTAATGATTCAAGACATCTTGCTGATGTTGGGGAGCCGCTGCCACCGCAGCTACATCTGCCAAAAGGTCATCAGCAACTGGGAGCATCCCAATCATGCGATTGGTACATTCGTATAGTGCAATAAAAGACATACTCAGTCAGAATAAGAAGGCTATAGAGTATTCCATCTGATGACATCTAAAGAAAAGTACGAACTGAAGAAATATCTTCAAGCCGCA
>JAJAZF010000645.1 GCA_026785875.1 Chamaesiphon sp.
CCGCCCCTACAGGTTATCATTACATCACCAACATCCGTAGGGGTGCCCTTTATGGGTACCCTCGCCATTTCAAACATAGCACCAGACGATCTGTGCGATCGACATTGGTGCAGGGCGGGCATGAAGCACCGCCCCTACAGGTTAACTGTATTCACCCAAACATAAGAAATGGAATCTGAAGAAACAAATTAATCGAGCAAAGCTCGACTAAATAAAGTTGAGATAAATCGAGTAACAATCTGTTGTTTCCTACAGGTGCAAAACATTACTACCGATCGTAATCAAAGACAGAAAGAGAATAAACCCGATCGTATCCAATAATGTCGTGACTAACGGCCCACTAATTAGAGCTGGATCTAAATTTAGCCGTTGGAATCCCATCGGTAGCAACGTCCCCAGTGTCACGGCAATCACTGAATTCGTTGCCATCACAATCCCTGCTACCACTGCCACCCAGCGTTCGCTGGGCGGTGTCCAAATCAGTGCGAGCAGGATCATGGTCAAACCGAGTCCGATCGCTGTTCCTAGCCCTGCTAATACCTCTTTGCCGAGAATTTCGAGTGTATCGCCAGGGGTGACTTCACCGACACCAAGGGAGCGAATAGTCACGGTTAAAGCTTGAGTACCAACTGCGCCACCAGTATTGGAAAATAGCGGCATAATTACGGCTAGTACTGGCACTTTAGCGATCGTCTCTTGGAAAGGGGCGATCGAACTAGATGCGCCGATATATAATGCCATAATTCCCAACAACCACGGCAGCCGATTCTGTAATTTAGTCCAAGGGGGAGATAAGGAAGAATCTTCACCACTACCCACCCCAGCAAGTTTTTGGATATCTTCGGTGGCTTCTTCTTCCAAGATATCGATGACATCATCGATCGTGATAATCCCCACCAATCGATCCTCGCGATCGACTACAGGCACTGCGATCAAGTCATACCGCTGCATTTGCCTAGCGACATCTTCTTGGGATGTTTCGGTATATGCTTTGATTACTCGATCGCTAGCGATATCCTTAATTAAGGCATCCGGCAACGTAAATACCAATTGCCGCAACGAGACTACCTGCATCAGCTTGCGGCTATCGTCAGTAATATAAGCATAGTAAACCGTTTCCTTATCTCGATCGCTTTGTTTAATTTTTGTCAAAGCTTCACCGACAGTCAAACCCTGGCGCAGTCGCACGTATTCTGTGGTCATCACCCGTCCAGCGGTACCTTCAGGATAGCCGATAATCGTGGCAGTCGCCGCACGTTCTTCAGGACTAAGTTGGGGTAATAATCTTTTGACTACCCCTGCTGGTAACTCGTCAAATAATGCCACGCGATCGTCGGGACGCATGGCTTCAATAATCTGCGAAACTTGAGTATTGTGGAGAGCCTCGATCAACTCTTCTTGAATCTCAGTGGGGAGATATTCAAATACATCGATGGCACAACCCTTAGACAATAACCTAAAAGCGATCGCGCGTCGTTCTTGAGGCAACTCGCTAATATAATCGCCAACATCTACCGCTGGTAGATGATTTAGTTCCAACTTGAGCTGATTCAAGTCAGTGATTTCAGACAATTCGATCGAACCTTCTCGATTTAGCATAAAACCTCCTAGCCTCCTCCTTCCTGGGAGACTAGCTCGTCAGATTCTAGAGGAGATTGTTACTTTAAAGCAGATGGACTATAGTCCACAATGTACATAGAAATTGCTACCGATATTTTAATAAAAATTTAAGATCGGTATCCCTATCGTATCTCTGGATGCGTCAAGATCGCAACGTTCAATTTGTCGTAACAAAAAATTAGCGAAGGGAGCCAAAGCCAGGGATTACTAGCGAAGCAATGAATAAACAGTTTAAGATCGATAAATAATCTCCGATCGGATCGCGATTTTCTCCAGGAGAAGCACACCATCATCATTCATGTCTCAACCGATCGAAGTCACCACTCATATTATCCTCCGCGATCTGTTGCGAAATCAACCAGCGATTGTTGATTGGAACCATCATTTGACGATGGCTCGATTAGTCGCACGCGCCTTACGCACATCCAAATCGTCACTGATCCAGACAGGAATCGCTACTCATCGATTGGAGGGCAAGTATCGGCTTAGTTATCTGATTCCCGCGCTACTCTGGCATGAATCTGTCACTATCGCTATTCCTCAGGCTTTTCAAGCTCGATTAATTGAGACACAATTACCTCAACTCCAGCAATGGTTGGGCACATCTAAGCCAGTCTATTGTGGAGACTCTCCACCGCCTGGATTTAACGGTTTGTGGATCGTAGATCCACAATCTTGGTTGAGTTTACAATTAAATCGTAACGTCTCAGTAGGAAGTAATCCGATCGCGATCGATGGTGCGGATGAATTGGACAATTGGGCACAAGAATTACTAACTGTCAGGCTGAATTCGCAAGATTGGGATAGTCTCCGGCTGAGTCAGCCAGCAAATATTCGGGAGAAAATTATCGATATCAAAATTAGCCTGATGGCGGCGTTATGGCAACGTCCGATCAATCCGTACAATTGCTATCTATTAGATGAGAGCGATCGATTAATTATCGATTCATTGAGTAAACTAATGAGCTACGATCTACCAGCTAACTGGCAACGTTTTTATCAAAATTTATCTAAAAAAGATCGATTAGTCTCAGCCGAAATAGATCGAACTCGCGGTACATTTACGCTGGCGATCGCTCCGACAGATTTAGTTGCCGAACTTACGCCCATTTGGGAGCGTCAGCCATCAATATTAATTACTAGTTCGGTAGACTTAAACACCAAAGCGATCGGTTATCGTCAAGAACTAGGGCTAGGCGAAATGACTTCGGTTAAATTTCCACTCGATCGACAAACCGATCTATTCAAACTCTACATCCCGCGCTGGATGCCGATGCCCAATACTAGCAAATTTCAGCCAGTATTAGTTAGCGAAATCAAACATTTATTAAACCTGATTAACGATCGTCCCAAATTTGTCGTGATTCTGATCCAGGATACCCCGCTCAAAGCTCAACTAGCGGCTATTCTCGCCGCCGAATGGGGCACTAGAGTCCAAGTCGATCGAGCCGACCTTACCGAGGCAAATATCCTCGTCTGTGGGTGGGAATTTTGGCAACAACATCAAGACGATCTGCCGACACCCGAATTGATGATTATTGCTACCTTGCCGATACCTTCACTCGAAGATCCTTTAGTTGCGGCTAAAGTAAGTTTTTATAAACAACAAAAACAGGACTGGTTTCGGCTCTATTTATTACCAACTGGTTTGAGAATTTTGCATCGCGCGATCGCCCCGATCCGATCGTCTCATGGCGTTGTCGCAATTTTTGATAACCGGATCGATCGCCGGATTTATGGCAAACAAGTATTAGCCGCACTCAATCCCAACATTCGGATTAATTATTTAGATTTAAGTTTGCTTGATTCTGCATAATCGACAGTTTATGTTAAACTTTGTAAGCAACTGTCAGCTGTTAAAGACGATCGCGATTTCAGATAGCAAACCATTAGAAGTCGAATTACAGCTACCAGTCAGAACTGATGATATTGACTTTGCAGGGATTGTCAGCAACATCGTCTATGTGCGCTGGCTAGAAGATCTGCGATTGGAAATGCTGAGTCGGTTTTTACCCCTAGAAGAACAACTTCAAAATGGGATTGCACCGCTAATTTTACAGACTAAAATCGACTACAAACAAGCGATTCAAATGTCCGATCGACCGATCGGCAAAATGTGGATAGAATCGTTAGCATCATTACGCTGGATTGTGAGTGCGGAAATTGCGATCGCTGGGAAAATATCTGCCATCGCCCAGCAAACAGGCATCTTTATCAATCTAGAAACTAAAAAGCCGATCCGCATTCCCGCACAGTTGCAGCAGCAGTATGATGAGTCAGTATCTCGATCTAGTTGAGGGAGAGCAAAAGAGATCCGATCTCAGATGTTTAGGCTGCTTTGATTTGAGTACGTTTTCCTAATACTCCACAGACAATTACTGCTGCGGCAAATCCGACTGTTTCGATCGTCAAATGTTCGCCAAGCAACACCACTGATGCCAGGATGGTTAAAAAAGGCTGAATAAGCTGAATTTGTCCGATTCGCGCAATTCCACCCAGAGCTAACCCGCGAAACCATGCGAAGAACCCCAGGAACATACTAAAGATACTCAC